>DJOI01000033.1:0-2933 GCA_002439605.1 Candidatus Segatella mututuai
ATGTCCATACACAACTTATCTTGTTTGCGATTGCAAAGATAAAACAATTCAGAGAAAGCACAAAATATATATTTAGTTTTTTATTGATACGTAAAAACCATAATAGAAACCTTGGCACATTAGATTATTTTGCTTATCTTTGCCCTTGCATTACGTAAAGCAAGAGATTATGGCAAGAAAACTATATCCTATAGGCATCCAGACATTCGAACGAATCCGCAAAGAAGATTGGTTCTATATCGACAAAACGGAATACATCTATCGTATGGCTCATACAGACGGAACTTATTTCTTTTTGAGTCGTCCACGTCGTTTTGGAAAGTCACTCCTCGTTTCTACCTTCGAGAGTTATTTCGAGGGCAAGAAAGACTTGTTCAAAGGACTTGCCATCGAAAAGTTGGAGAAAGAGTGGAAGGAGTATCCTGTGCTTCATTTTAGCTTGGCAGGAGGCAAGCACATGGAGAAGGAGCAATTGGAGCGTTATCTTCTTTTTATACTCAAGACCAACGAAGAGAAGTTTGGCATAACATGCGACTCTCCCGACCCGAACGTGCGCATGCTCAACCTCATACAGACCATATATAAAGAAACTGGCAAGCAACCTGTAGTATTGATTGACGAATACGACGCACCTTTGCTCGACGTGGTGCATGAAGATACGGTACTGGACATTCTGCGAAATGTCATGCGCAACTTCTACAGCCCACTCAAGGATTGCGAGAAGATGCTTCGCTTTGTGTTCTTGACAGGCATCACCAAGTTTTCTCAACTCAGCATCTTCAGCGAGCTCAACAACATCACCAATGTGAGCATGGACGAACCATACGCAGGTATCTGTGGTATCACAAAAGAAGAATTGGTTACACAAATGAGTGATGACATTGATAGCTTAGCGGAGAAATTAGGCTTGACGCATGAAGAAACCATCGAAAGACTCAAGCAGCACTATGATGGCTATCATTTTGCATGGCCCTCACCAGACATATTCAACCCTTTCAGCTTGCTGAATTGCTTTGCCAAGCAAAAGATGGATTCCTATTGGTTCGGCTCTGGCACGCCTACCTATCTCATCAACATGATGCGCAAGTATTCCTTCACCCCTATCGACCTTGGAGAAAAGATGGAGGCCGGAAAGGATGACTTCGATGCTGCCACCGAGACCATGACCACGATTATGCCTTTGCTTTACCAGAGTGGCTACATCACCATCAAGGATTATGACGAGGACACCGAGCTGTATACCCTCGCTCTCCCAAACAAGGAAATCAGAGTTGGGTTATACAGAAGTCTTCTTCCTCATTACTTGAATTATCAGTCAGCTATGGGTAACACGACCATCGCAAAGATGTCGAAGTTGATCAACCTCGGTAAAATGGACGAAGCCTTGCAGCTACTCAAGACTTTCCTTGAAACTGTGCCGTACTGCGCCAACACCAATTACGAGGGCCATTACCAGCAGATGATGTATATCATGTTTGCCTTGCTCACCAATTTCCGCATTCTCGTGGAACAACATACAGCCAAAGGCAGGACAGACATCACGATGGAGACGCACGACACCATCTACATCATGGAGTTGAAGTTCAACAAGACCGCCGAAGAAGCTCTTCAGCAAATCAACGACAAGCATTACGCCGATGCCTTTGCCTTGCAAAGCAAGCCTGTGGTGAAAGTTGGCATCAACTATACGATTACGGAAGAAGTGAGCACCTTAGGCTGGGTGATAGAATAAACGAATCTGCAAGCTATCGCCACAGAGGTGAATAAACAAGAGGGCTTCATCCACAGACGCAAATTCTGTATGATATATATTACTTCTGCCAATACACCACATAACGACAGTGGTGGGCATCGTAGAAAGGTATGAGTTCGATGCACTTTCGGTTGGCATACTTCGCCTTTTCTACAGTTGCTGCCGGTATCTTGAAGTCGAAAGTATAGTAGTCGTTATACTTCGTAGGGTCGCTGAATGGATGCTCTACTTGTTCGAGTTTGCCAGCCATTACTACAGGTCCATATACCAACGCCACCTTGGAGGCATCGTCCTTGGTCGCTTCTTCTTTAAGCCGCATTCCAAAATCTACCGTAATCTTATCGCCTGCCTTCCAAAGGCGATAGATTGCCACATAGCCATCAGTTCCCTTGGTTGCCTTCACGCTCTTGCCATTCACCTTTATCTGCATCTTGGTTGCCCATGATGGATAGCGAAGGCGAAGAGCGAAGTCTTTCTGCTTGCCCTCGATGGTGAAAGTTGTAGTGGACGCAGATGGGAAAACGGTCTCTTGCACGATGCTCGTTTCCTCCCAATCTACCTTGGAAGGGATGAAGAGATTGACATACAAGTCTTTTATCGAATGGAAGTAGATGCTTGAAGCATACTTCACATGGCTCTCGAAGCCACTGCCCACACAACACCAGAAGCTGCTATCCCTGGTAGAATACAGACGATAAGCACCTGTCTGCAAAGGGGTGAAATAGCAAACCATACCTGTCTCCGGGTCTTGCTGACCGAGGATATGGTTATAAAGAGCACGCTCGTAATAGTCGGCTATCTTGCTGCTGGGATTCCATGTGAAGAGATGGTCGGCAAGTTTCAAGAGATTGAAAGTGCAACAGTTCTCGCCATCATATCCCGAGAGATGCTTGCTCTGCTCGGTTGGTTTGAAGAGGTGTTCCTTGTCGGATAGTTCGCCAGTCACAAAGGCATGGTCGTTGACCAATGTCCAAAAGAGAAGCTCCGCTGCCTTGCGACTATCGGCATTGCCAAACATCTCATAGTTTCTTGCCTCGCCGAGCAACTTTGGGATAAAGGTGTTGGCATGGTTGGTGCCGAGGTCGTTGTTGCCATTCTTCAATGGGTCAATCTTCTCGTTGTGATAGAAATAACGAGCCACCCAAAGATATTTCTCGTCCTTGGTCAAGGCATACAACTC
>DJOI01000033.1:3022-6183 GCA_002439605.1 Candidatus Segatella mututuai
TTAAAAAGTATTTTCCTCCCTAAGAAATCTCCGTTCCGTAGTACGGAACGCACATTCCGTAATACGGAATGGACGTTCCGAACTTTGGAATGCACATTCCGTGTCACGGAACAGAAAATCTTATAGGAATAAGAAACATTTCTTTCTGCCCCTAAGAATACTTTTTATTGATGAGAGGGAATATCGATGCGCAAGGGCTGTACAGCACCTTTGTATTGGGCATCGGCATCTGCCACGGCAACCACCCAAGCGGTAAAGCTTCGGCGAGGATTGTCCCATCCTGCCTCGTATGGATAGACCTCGAAGGTGGTGTCGTTGACTTTCTTCAATGGTCCGCAGATTACCTCGATATGTGGTTTCTTCGTGCCATGCTCCTGGGATGAAACATTGTGCGAAGCATCGGTATAGACAGCCTTCAACCGAATTCTTATCGGTTTTTTCGACTTCTTGGCTTCAGCGGTATCGGAATCGTCTATTTTGATTGCCATACCACCTTGTAGTTTATCGCTATAAGGTATCAGCCTGCCTTGATACTCAAAACCAACATACTGCACTTGCTTGCCAGCCGTCTCCAGATAGCGAGCCTCGGTCAAGTCTGCCATTTCCTTGTCGAAATACCAGAAGGCATCGTGCTTGTCGCCTTGATATTCAGAATAAGGTGCAGGGACTGGACGTTTAACATTGACCACCTCAGGCTTTTTGCCCTTGTCCGCACCATCCGTCCCAATCATATCCGCATGGAAACGCTCGGCAAGATAACCATCCTTCGGATTCAGTTTTTTCAGCTTGACAGAGCCATCGGCATTGTATTCCATTCCCTTTCCATTGCCGTTCAAACGCTGTTCTAATGCCTTTTGAATGAACTTGGCAAGATACATTGCCGTGCGGTCTCCGCAATCGAAATGTCCTCTGCCCGTATCGCAAAGGAAGGAAATGCAACTCTCGGGATACATCATCCGGAATGCCAAGGCTGGATTGACACGAGCCTCCCACCATTCATACTCGCCTTCCACCATCAAGCCGGGAATGCCGTCGATGTTACGGTTGCGCCCCCACTCCACGTTGGCTGCGCCATAACCACAGAGGTTGGTACGAGGCGCATCGCCATGAAAAGAGATGATGCAGAGCGTGCGGTCAGGATTCCATGCCGCAAAGTTCCAAGGGAAAGTGGCTTGCGCCGAATGTCCCAAAGGGATGATGGGAGCCTTCGCTATCTCGGCATGACCGCTCTGGTCGGCGAGGCAAGCCATCAGTTCCTCGAAGATATTCTGCGCCCCCGAATTAGGATCCCAGTTGTTGTTGAAGGCTGGAGCCACCCATACCATCGCTACCCCTAACTTCTTCATCTGAGCCTGGAAGTTAGGGTTCTTATAGATAGCCTCCTCTGTCATGTTCTGTTGGGAGAGTATCACGGCTTTCACCTGCTTGCACCCTTCCGGCACCCAGAGGTAAGCCACAGGAGCCTTGCCAGTCTCATTGGAGATGTATCTTCTCAGCTCCACCGACCATTGGTACATGCCGCTACCTCCCACGCCTACGGCATCGGCAACTGTCGCCATCAGTCCTTGCAAGAAGAAGGCAAGGAGCACAATGGTCTTTCTATGCAAAACATTACTTTTCTTCATATCTCACTATGCTTTAATCATATTACGAATTCCATTCGATAATATTACGTAGCGAGATAGGTTTATACTTAAAAACGAGTCATCATTCGGTTGAGTTCATACCAAACTCAACGAAATATCGCAAGTTCGGTACGAACTCGTTTGGTGCTCTCAAATAAAAAGCGTATCTTTGTCGGCAAATTCGACAACTAAAATAATTAAAAGAAGTATGAAAATAATAGGAAGGCAACAAGAGATAGAATCCTTGGAAAGATATATAGGCTCGGGGCAATCGGAGTTTATTGCAGTCTATGGCCGCAGACGTGTGGGGAAAACTTTTCTGATACGGAATCTTTTCAGTGACAAGTTTGCTTTTGCTGCAACAGGTATTCTTGAGGGCGATCCGTCAGAACAAAGAGAAAGTTTTATGGCTTCGCTGAGGGATTATGGTTGTAAGGATTGTGTTTTCACCGATTGGATGGAGGCTTTTTCTAAATTGCGCGCCTTGTTGGAAGCAAAAGACAAGAAACAACCTTTGGTGGTCTTTATAGACGAATTGCCTTGCTTTGACACCCAACGTTCAAAGTTTGTTCATGCCTTGGGTTATTTTTGGAACAATTGGGCTGCTTGGCAAGGTAATGTTAAGTTGATTGTATGTGGTTCTGCTACTTCTTGGATGACTCGTAACCTATTGGATAGCAAGGGCGGTCTTCACAATCGCCTCACCCAGACGCTTTGGCTGAAACAGTTTTGCTTAGCAGAGACCGAGGAATATCTCAAGAATTCTGGCTTTAAGTGGACTCGTGACAGCATCGCCCAATGTTATATGATATTAGGTGGAATCCCTTATTATCTAAGTTTGTTAGACAACCGAATGAGTTTACCACAAAACATAGACCGACTGTTTTTTGCGTCAGATGGAAAATTAAGGGATGAGTTTCGTCGTTTATATGGTTCTTTGTTTAAGAATCCTGAATCATATTTGAAGGTAATCGACCTATTGGCGACTAACCATCAAGGCTTGACTCGAAAGGAACTGGCTCACAAAATAGACTTAGGGGGAAGATTGTCTGAGGTCTTGGATGATTTGCAACAATGTGGATTCATCACCCGCATGGCGGTTCGTGCCCAAAGAGGCGGAATCAAAGCAACCGACGGAATCTATCACTTGACGGACTTCTATACTCGTTTCTATTATGACTTCTGCCGTGGCAAGACTTCTGATGAGCAATATTGGACACACAAACTTGCTACTCCGAAAGCAAATACATGGTTGGGGTTGGCATACGAGCGTCTTTGTATGGCTCATATTCAACAAATCAAAGTTGCCTTAGGCATCAGTGGGCTTCACACAGAATACTATTCCTGGAGGAGCAAGGAACATCAGCCAGCGGCCCAGGTTGATATAATTATCGAACGTTCCGACAACATGGTTAACTTGTGTGAAATCAAGTATTCGGCAGGACAATATATAATGGACAAGGCTGAGTATGAAAAGATACAGAATCGCCAAATGGCTTTCATGGAAGAGACTAAATGCAAGCAAGGCATTTTCTT
>DJOI01000051.1 GCA_002439605.1 Candidatus Segatella mututuai
GAAAAGTTATGTGACAGAGATGGAAGCACCAAGGAATTTGATGATTATATTCAACATTTGATGTAATCAATGCCCTCTATACTTGGATTCCCTGAAGAACTTGCATGCCGTTTCATCGACGCAGGAAACGGCGGATGGCAAACCAGAAGTAAAATGCCAAGAGGACATAACCCACATAATAAAGCGTGCAGAGACTGAAGATGATGTAATCGACAGCGCAGACTCCTACAAGACCTCCTAAATACAGGACGGCATCACCAAGACTAAGGCGCTGCTTCACCTCGTCGAGACAAGCCAACGCCAATATCAATATCGCCCAAACCGAAGCCAAGAAGAAACCCAACACACGGGGAACGGCAAAGGGATTAAGAGTGGGATGGAAATAGAAGTGACGCCACATCTCGGGAGCAAACAACTGGATGGTAGCATAAAACGCCGCTGAGAGCGACACCATCAACACCAATGCCGTGGGATAAGGAGAATCAATGTCATTGAAATGAACGATATGAGCATTGCTATGGGATATTTTGCGCAGAAGATAAGCCACAGAAATCAACACGATGACAATCATGAAGATAAGCAGGTGGGTATTGCTGAAGACGAGGATGAACTGAGAGATGGGATCGTCGGGGACGACATGAGGCAACAGACGGGACTCGTGAATCCAGCCAAACTCATTCTCCTCAGTAGCCAACTGTACCCACACAGAGTCTTCTGTGTCTTGAGGAATGATGCGGATGTCGGAAACTACCAACAGACGATGTCTCTTTACAGCAAAGGAATCGATACGCAGATGGTTGACATACTCCTCTGGCTGCTGACGTATCAGCACGAGCGAGTCGGAACTGACTACAAAGTTATATCTGTTGGTGTAATAATGCGTAGAGGAAAACGAGATGGAGTCGAGCTGTCGGTCACTGTACTCTATCAGAGCAGCATGCTGAACCTTGCCACCATGACGATGATAGCAACCGCTGAACAGCAACAGCATACCCAACAGCCAACAGGCAATCCATGCATATCGTTTTCCTTTGCTCATATCTTTTCGCTTAGTTTCAACGCTCAGTATACACATTCATCTGACATTCGTTGCAGACAAACTGCAAACGGAACTTCCTGCCATCGCCCAAACGAAGGAATAGAGGTTCTTTCCACGTAGGCTTGCGTCCGCCTCGCTTCACACAATATCCCAACGAATAACGCAGACAATGGCGGCACTGCATCAGCAGAACTTCTTCCTGCCGCTCTGCCTCGTTGCGAAGCTCGAAAGCATAGCCTACCTTCGCCATTCCATGTGCCTGATAGAAAGAACGAGCACTCCGATTGGCGATATTATATAGATAGCTGTACTTGGCATATTCCGGCTGCCATGCCTTCACCACGGCCGATGTCTTATCAGAGGAAGCCTCAGTATGAGGAGCCTCATGAATCACACCAGCTATAGATAAGGATGACAACAAAGAACGCCGCAAGTCGGTAAGCACGCTGTTGGGAATGAAATACTGGTCGGCACCATTGCGAATCTCCACCTCCTGGCACTCATAGATTGTGCCACCCAATTTGCTGAGTTGTTTGATGATATTCTCGCGCTGTGGCTTTTTTGCCATGCTATGTTCGAAGGCTATGACTTCTGCCGCCAAGTATTCCAAGGAAGCACTGTTCTCCGCATCACTACTTACGTAAGAAGCCTTCCCCTGTTCCTTACAGTAGTATGCTCTGGCTGAGAAACCACTCGTACTATCCTCATCATACAAGTCGAAAACAATCTTGACAGGAATCTTTCGTTCTGCCGTCTTTCCTGCCAATATCTTTCCAAATGCCACATCTTTGTTGCGATAGAGCGCAACACCGGGACGCAGATGGCGAGGCATCTCTAAAGGAAAGAGACGGTTTCCAACCGCACGATTCACACGGAAACCTTCCAACTCACGGTCTTCATTGATAAAACACAAGCCGTCACCATTGGCGAAGCTCGCTACTGAAGCCACATTGAAACTGTTGCCATGCAATTCCTTCACCTTGCCCACATATTCGCCGATAGCCTTCGGAGTATCAAAGGAGGTGATGTCCATTTGCCTGCCACGCAGGAAATAATTGGTAAAGCCACGGTTGAAAGTCTTCTTCAAGTCGGGCTCAAAAGCATAACGAGACCTTCCCAACGAAGGACGCTCATACTCACCTGGACGTTTCCTGCAAATCTCGTCAAGGTGCTGGCTGTAGGCCGCCACCACATTCTTCACGTAGTAGACATCCTTCAACCTACCTTCTATCTTAAACGAGCAGGCACCAGCATCAGCCAAAGCCTCCAAGTTGTCTATCTGGCACATGTCCTTGAGGGAGAGCAGATGACGCTGATGCTCTATCTCCTGTCCATCGGAATCAAAAAGGTCGAACTTCATGCGGCAGAACTGGGCGCACTCTCCCCTATTGGCAGAGCGGCCGAAGCAATATTCAGACGCATAGCATACGCCAGAATAGCACACACAAAGCGCACCATGAACAAACACCTCGAGCTCCATGTCGGGAACGGCAGCATGAATGGCCTCTATCTCCTTGACAGAGAGCTCGCGAGCCAACACTGCACGATGGAAGCCCAACGACTGAAGCCACTTCACCTTATCGGCAGTTCTTGTATCACACTGGGTGCTGGAATGCAGGAACTCCGTCCGCTCGAAATCAGCCACAACGGAACCCTCTCCCTGAAGAGCGTAAAGCACCCCCATATCCTGCAATAGCAAGGCATCGACACCAACAGATTGCAGGTTCTTGATCATCTTCAATGTATCCTTGATTTCTGAATCGTAGATAATGGTGTTGACAGTAACATGCACCTTGGCACGAAACTGATGGGCATAGTCGCACAACAGCCTGATATCCTCTATAGAGTTACCCGCAGCCGCACGTGCCCCAAACTTAGGTGCTCCGATATACACGGCATCTGCACCATGGTCGATGGCGGCGATACCGCATTCTAAATTTTTGGCAGGAGCCAACAATTCCAAAGTTCTCATTCTCCGTTGTTCATTTCTTCGCTTTCGCACTTACTTGATGTCATCAATATTATAAGGTGTCTCCTGATAAACGTAGTAGTTGATCCAGTTGCTGTAGAACAAGTTGGCATGCGCTCTCCATGTCACTACAGGCTCCTCGCTTGGATTGTCGTGATAATAATAGTTCTTGGGTAACTCAACATCATCGCGCTTGCCCAAGTCACGATGATATTCCTTGTCGAGCGTATTGGGAGCATATTCCATATGGCCTGTAACGAAGAACTCACGGCCGCCACGTGCCATTACGATACTCACACCACTCTCAGGAGACTCGGCTATGATATCAAGTCCTGGAACCTTCTCTATGTCCTCGCGTCTCACTTCTGTATGACGGCTCTGCGGCATGGCAAACCAGTCATCGAAGCCACGGAAGATAGGCAACGACGGGTCGAGCGATTTCTGCAGGAAAATACCAAACATTTTCTTATCGAGCGAATGTTTGGGAACGCCATAGAAATGGTAAAGACCAGCCTGTGCCCCCCAACAGATATAGAGTGTAGAAGTGACATGGGTACGAGCCCAGTCAAAGATTTGCTGTATCTCGGACCAGTATTCCACCTCCTCGTACCGCATGTTTTCTATAGGAGCCCCCGTAACTATCATGCCGTCAAACTTCTGCTTTGACAGTTCGGAAAAGTCCTTATAAAACATCATCATGTGCTCGATAGGCGTATTCTTGGGAGTATGGCTCTTCAGTTTCATGAAGTACACTTCCAATTGCAGAGGAGTGTTGGACAAAAGCCTAACGAGGTCGGTCTCCGTAGTTACCTTCAGCGGCATGAGATTGAGCACGACGATGCGCAAGGGTCTTATCTCCTGACTGTGTGCCCTACTCTCGTCCATGACGAAGATGTTCTCGTGCTTCAGTAACTCTATGGCTGGCAATTTATCTGGTAATCTTAATGGCATAACTCTAATCCTTTCTCTAATTTTGTGCAAAAATACACTTTTTCAATGAGATAATGAAAAAAGGATGCCAAAATTTCTTCCAGCATCCTTCTTTTTGTCTATTATTACCAAAGTTCCAGTCGCTCATTCTTTGGAATGAACATCTTGTCGCCAGGTTTCACATCGAAGGCCTCATACCAGGCGTCAATATGAGGCAAGGCTCCATCTACACGCCATTTGCCCAGAGAGTGCGGGTCGTTCTTTACGCGTTGGCGTATCTCCTTATCGGTGATGTTCTGCCCCCATACACCTGCATAGGCAAGGAAGAAGCGCTGAGCAGGAGTGAAACCGTCCTTGTTCTTGAGTGGCTTCTTGGCCGTGGCATTCTTCAAAGCATTGAAGGCAACCATCAAGCCACCGTGGTCGGCAAGGTTCTCGCCCAAGGTGAAACGCCCGTTGGCATTCAGATCCGGCAACACCTTGATGTGGCTGAAGAAGTCGGCATACATATCAGCACGCTGGTTGAAACCCTTGGCATCTTCGGCTGTCCACCAATCATGCAGATTTCCGTCGGCATCGTACTGACGGCCTTGATCATCGAATCCGTGCGTCATCTCATGACCTATCACCACGCCGATGGCTCCGTAGTTGAAGGCCTCGTCGGCCTTGGAATCAAAGAATGGATACTGCAGGATTCCTGCTGGGAAACAAATCTCGTTTGTGGTAGGATTATAGTAGGCGTTGACGGTCTGCGGAGTCATATACCACTCGTCTCTGTCGACTGGTTTTCCTGCCTTCTCAGCTATTTCCTTGTCGTTGGCAAACTTGCGACAAGCCAACACATTCTCATAGAAACTCTTGGATGGGTCGATATTGAGCAGACTGTAGTCGGTCCATTTGTTGGGATAACCTATCTTGACATAGAACTTATCGAGCTTCTTATGGGCTGCAGCCTTGGTTACATCGCTCATCCAAGTCTGTGCATCGATGCGCTCGCCCAAGCTTATCTGCAAGTTCTTCACCAAGGCTTCCATCTTTTTCTTGGAGCTCTCGGGGAAGAACTTCTTGCAGTAGATGCGGCCCAGCGCCTCACCCATCTGGCTCTCTACCTGGTTGGTGGCACGCTTCCAGAGAGGATAATCCTCCTGACGGCCACTCATGGTCTTTCCAAAAAAGTCGAAGTTGGCCTCGCGAATCTCGTCGGTAAGGTAAGAAGAAGAGCTGCGAATTACACTCCAGAGCATCAGAGCCTTCAGGATAGGGGCATTCTCGGCAGCGGAAATCTTGTCGTAGGCTGCAAAGAAAGCAGGCTGACCCACAATAATCTCTTGTATATACTCGCTCTTGATTCCCTCGCCATTGGCCAAGGCCTCAAGAGGAATGTTGGGATAGTTTTCCTTGAACTGCTTGAGAGTGGTCTTATTGTAGTTGGCCTGCGGGTCGCGAAGTTCGGTGCGGCTTTTAGAAACCACGGCAAGATTAGTCTCGTGCAGGAAGATGGCCTGTGCATACTGGCTTGCATCTTCCGCAGAGAAGCCATAAAGCTGGAACATCTTTGCAAGATAGGTCTTATAGGCCTCACGGATGGCCACTGTGGCGGCATCGTTGTTGAGGTAATAATCCTTTGTGCCAAGGGTCAGACCTCCCTGCATGACATTATATATGTTGCGAGTGACATTTTTCTCATCGGCTCCAAAACCAGCACCATAGCTCACTCCGAGTCCCATCCAGGCATACTTTATTTGCAATTTCTGCAGGTCGGCCTTAGTCTTGGCTGCCACAATCTCGTCAAGTAAAGGCTTCACAGGAGCTATGCCTTCCTTGTTACGACGCTCCACATCCATCGCCAACTTGTAGAAGTCGGACAATTTCTGCTCGATGCTTCCCTTCTTGTAGCTCTTTTTCTGCAATTCGCTCAAGATGCTGTTAATACGCTTGTTGTTGTTTTCCTGCAACTGGTCGAAACTTCCATAGCGACTGTAAGCTGCCGGCAAAGGATTGTTCTTTTGCCATCCGCCTGTGGCAAACTGATAGAAATCGTCGGCAGGCTTTGCCGTCTTGTCAAGATTGCTCATGACAAGTCCCGACTTGCTTTGTGCATCTACACCCATTGGCATGGCTGCAATCATCACCATCGGGATAATCATCTTCATGTTCATAATGTTATAATTATTGGGTTATTGATATTTCTGTTATCACCTTATTGCGCTGACATTTTTTCCAGTTCCTCGGAGAGGACGAGCCAATTGTCGTTCTCCTCATCAAGTTTACGCATAAGTGAAGTATACTCTGTGACAAGCTCCATGTTGGTGGCATTTTCGGGCTTCATCAGCAAATCGTCTATCTCCTTCTTGCGTTTCTCAAAGGTGGAGATACGCTGTTCGCAGTCCTTTACCGACTTCTCAGCCTTGCGAATCTTCTTCTGTTGCTCCTTGCGCTCGGCATAACTTTGTTTTTTTGATAAATCACCAGAAGAAGATAGTGATGTGTCTTGCTGCCGTGGCTGTACGGAAGAACCGTCCGTTGACATCTCGCTATTGGAAATTGCAGTCTGGATTGTCTCGGCATTGTGGGCACGCAGATAGTCATAGATGCCTCCCAAATGCTCGCGTACTTTTCCTCCACCAAACTCATAAACTTTATCCACCAGTCCATCGAGGAACTCACGGTCGTGACTCACGATGATGGCTGTTCCATCAAAGGCTTTGATGGCTTCCTTAAGAACATCCTTCGACTGCATATCAAGATGGTTGGTAGGCTCATCGAGGATAAGAAGGTTGACAGGCTCAAGCAGCAGCTTGATCATGGCCAATCGGCTTCGCTCGCCTCCACTGAGCACCTTTACCAACTTCTCGGATGTCTCGCCTCCAAACATGAAAGCTCCGAGAAGGTCATTAATCTTCAAGCGCATCTCGCCTGTAGCCACATGGTCTATGGTTTCATAAATTGTAAGATTCTCATCCAGCAATTGGGCTTGGTTTTGTGCAAAATAGCCTATCTGCACATTGTGTCCTATCTTCAGAGTTCCCGTGAACGGAATCTCTCCCATGATACACTTCACAAGCGTGGACTTACCCTCGCCGTTCTTTCCGACAAAAGCCACTTTCTCTCCTCGCTTGATGGTAAGGTTGACATGATCGAAAACCGTATGCGAGCCATAGTCCTTGCGCACATCGTCGCAGATGACTGGATAGTCTCCACTCCGAAGACACGGAGGAAACTTGAGGTGCATCTGCTTGTTGTCGACCGCGTCCACCTCAATGGGAACTATCTTCTCCAACAGCTTGATGCGGCTCTGTACCTGCACAGCCTTGGTGGGTTTGTAGCGGAAACGCTCTATGAAGGCTTTGATGTCGGCAATCTCCTTCTGCTGGTTCTCATAGGCACGCAACTGTTGTTCTCGCCGCTCTGCACGAAGCACAACATACTCGTCATATTTCACCCGATAATCCTCTACCCTTCCGCAAGTTATCTCCAAGGTACGATTGGTTACATGATTGATAAAGGCACGGTCGTGGCTTACCAACACCACCGCCTTGGCACTCTGAGCAAGAAACTGCTCCAACCACTGTATACTCTCAATATCAAGGTGGTTGGTAGGTTCGTCGAGAAGAAGCACATCTGGTTTCTGCAACAGTATTTTAGCCAGCTCGATACGCATGCGCCATCCCCCCGAAAACTCACGGGTAGGACGGTCAAAGTCCTGACGAGTGAAGCCAAGACCTGTAAGCGTGCGCTCTATCTCCGCCTCATAATTCTCGCCGCCCATCATCATGTAGCGCTCATGCTCCTGGGTAAACTTCTCTACCAACTGGGCGTATTCTTCGCTCTCATAGTCGGTACGGTCGGCCATCTCTTGCTGCATCCTGCCGAGGCGTTCCTTCATCTCTGTATTATGGGAAAAGGCCTTGCGAGTTTCCTCCTTCACGGTGGTGTCATCCTGCAACTTCATCACCTGTGGCAGATAGCCTATAGTCGTATCATCTGGCACAGCCACGATGCCATCTGTAGGCTTCTGAATGCCACAAAGTATCTTGAGCATCGTCGACTTACCAGCTCCATTCTTGCCAACCAAAGCAATTCGGTCGCGATCGTTGACGACAAAACTAACATCGTGAAAGAGTGGCTTAACCCCAAACTCGATTTTCAAGCCTTCTACTGAAATCATATCTTGTTATTTCCTTATTTTTCCTTTTATCAAGCCTCTCTTGATGCACACAACGACATACGGCATAAAAGGCAAGACAAATGCAAAACGCTTATTTCCAAAAAGGCAACCCTTCATACCAAGGGCTGCCTCCATATATAAAATAAATAGGTATAAATCCAAATAAGTAACGTTTACTTGATGATGCCCTCCTCTACGAAGACCTTCTTCAGAATTTCCACACCGCGCTCCACCTGTTCCTTTGTATGAGTAGCCATCAAGGCGAAACGCACCAATGTGTCTTGAGGAGCACATGCTGGAGGAATTACCGGATTGATGAATACGCCACGATCGTAAGCCTTCTTGGTTACCACAAAAGTCTTCATAGCATCACGCACATAGAGAGGAATGATAGGGCTTTCTGTCTCTCCAATCTCGAAGCCCTCTTCGCGGAAGCGCTTCAAGGCATAATTGGTAACATCCCACAACTGTTCGAAACGCTTAGGTTCATTCTGGATAATGTGAAGAGCCTCCAAGGCTGCTGCTGTTGCCGCAGGAGTGTTAGACGCGCTGAAGATATAAGTACGGCAAGAGTGACGTAGAAAATTAATAGTATCCTTGTCTGATGCAATGAAACCACCGATGGATGCCAAACTCTTAGAGAACGTACCCATGATGAGGTCAACATCATCGGTAAGACCAAAATGGTCGCAAACGCCACGTCCCTGCTTGCCAAATACACCTAAGCCATGAGCCTCGTCCACCATGATGGAACAGTTGTACTTGTGCTTCAACTTGACAATCTCTGGCAAGTTGGCCAAGTCGCCCTCCATAGAGAATACACCATCGACAACGATAAGCTTAATTGCCTCATGAGGCAATGTCTTGAGCACACGTTCAAGGTCTTCCATATCATTGTGCTTGTAATGCAACTGTGTCGCAAACGAAAGACGTCGGCCATCAACGATACTTGCATGGTCGCGGTCATCGCAGATAATATAATCATTACGGCCCACTACACAGGCCAGTACTCCCTGATTCACAGAGAAACCTGTAGAGAAACACAGGGTCTCATCCTTGTGCATGAACTCCGCCAACTCCTTCTCGAGCTGAACGTGAAGGTCGAGGGTACCATTAAGGAAACGGCTTCCTGCACAGCCGGAACCATACTTGTCAAGAGCAGCCTTGGCTGCATCAATAACACGTTGGTCATTGGTCAAACCCTGATATGCATTCGAGCCGAACATCAAAATCTTATGCCCATCGATATCGGTAACTTCCGGCATCTGCTTACTGGTGATCTCACGGAAGTATGGGTACACACCGGCAGCCATATACTTCTGAGGTTCACGATAATTCTTGTATTTTTCTTGTAATTGTCCCATTATAAATAGGTGTACTTTTTAATTCTTAGTTTACAGGGTGCAAAGATACAAAAAAGAACTAATATATCATGATTTTTTCTAAGAAAGTTGAGTTTTAGTGTTTTTTTAGGGCTCAAAAAGTCGTTTTTATGCTAATTTTATTACTTTTGCAACAGAATATTCATAAAATTCTGTCTAATTAGATGAAGAAGAAGATCGTTTTTATTATGAATCCTATCTCAGGCACGGCAAGTAAAGCATCCATCCCCCACCTGATAGATAGCATTCTGGACAAGAACCGCTTCGAGTACGAGATAAGAACTACGGAAAGAGCTGGACACGCTTCGGAGATTGCTTCCGATGCTAAGGAAGCGCATGTGGACATCGTTGTGGCTGTTGGAGGAGACGGCACTGTCAACGAAGTGGCAAGAGCCATCGTACACTCCGAGACAGCTTTAGGAATACTGCCCTGCGGATCGGGCAACGGACTGGCACGCCACCTCATGTTACCCATGAATCTGAAAAAGAGCATAGAAATCATCAACCAATGCGAGATTCACGACCTCGACTATGGCATCATAAACGACTATCCTTTCTTCTGTACCTGTGGTATGGGATTTGATGCCTTTGTAAGCATGAAGTTTGCAGAAAGCGGCAAACGAGGTCCCATCAGCTATGTGGAGAACGTACTGAAAGAAGGACTAAAGTATAAGCCTGAAACCTACACACTTGAGGACGAAACTGGAACAAAGCAATACAAGGCTTTCCTCATCTCGTGCGCCAACGCATCGCAATATGGCAACAACGCTTATATAGCTCCCCAAGCATCGATGAGCGATGGTTTGATGGATGTGGTCATCATGGAGCCTTTTGATGTATTGGAGGCACCACAAGTAAGTTTCGACATGTTCAACAAGACTCTCGACAAGCACTCCAAGATAAAATCATTCAGATGCAAGAAACTGCACATCACCCGCGCTCATCCCGGTGTCATTCACTATGATGGAGACCCCGTGATGACTGGCGCCGAAATTGATGTGCACTTAGAGGAAAAGGGCATCAAGATAATAGTCAACCCCTTTGCCGACAAGGGTGCCAGAAAGCCAAACGCCATACAGTCGGCCTTTGCTGATTTCTTCAATGGTCTCAATGCCGTGAGAAGCGACATCAAGGAACAAGGCAAAAAAGTAGAAGCCTTGAGTAAACTTGTACAAAGCAAATTGAACTTATAAAGGTTGGCGGAACTTATACGAGATAATGCTGCGCTGACATTGAATTTTCTGCTGGGTTTATCACTCGCACACACTTGATTCCCCCCTCTCTGAGGACTGTTCTTAAGAGCTTGTCATGTCGTACGACTATCCATGGACGTACGACATGAGATTTCATAGTTGTACGACATGATTTTATGTAAGTCCGCATAACATGAGGTAAAAAAGTTCTACAAGTTTTTCTCTATTCATATTTTTTTCGTAATTTTGCAACCAAAATATAAAAGTATCATGGCAAGAAAGAAAAAGCCTTTACCATTACTTGAAAATGTCACAATAGAAGCCGTTGCCGCCGAGGGTAAGTGCATCACGCACGTGGACGACAAGGTCGTCTTTGCCCCCTTCTGTGTGCCAGGCGATGTAGTAGACCTGCAAATAGTAAAGAAGAAACATAAATACTGTGAGGCAAAGGTGGTTCGTTTCATCAAGAAAAGCAGCGTAAGACGAGAGCCAATGTGTGAGCATTTCGGCATCTGCGGCGGCTGCAAATGGCAAAATCTGCCCTACGAGGAACAAATCAAGGCAAAACAGCAACAGATTCACGACCAACTTACTCGCATCGGAAAGATAGAATTGCCAACATTCCATCCTATCATGGGTAGCGTGAAGACCAAAGAGTATCGCAACAAGATTGAATTCGGATGCTCCAACAAGCGCTGGTTCACCACCGAGGAAATCGCCGCCCTCCCAAAGAAGGAAGACGACACCGTATCTTCACTTAAGGAGCGCCACGCGCAGAACGCTATCGGCTTCCACATCACCGGTGCCTTCGACAAGATTTACCCAATCAAGAAATGCTGGTTGATGGACGACCTCTGCAACAAAATTCGAAACTTTGTCTTCGAATATGCAGATTCTCACAACTATACGTTCTATGACCTTCGTGAGCAACACGGACTGTTACGCAACATGATGATTCGTAATTCGAACACTGGAGAGTGGATGCTTGTGTTTCAGTTCCATTACGACGTAGAGGGTGATGAGCAAAAGGCTCAGGAATTGATGCAGCAAGTAGCAGACAAGTTTCCCCAAATTACATCACTCATGTATGTGAACAACCAAAAAGGCAACGACACCTTCAACGACTTGGAACTGGCCATTTTCAAGGGCAACGACCATATCTTTGAGCTGATGGAAGACCTGAAGTTCAAGGTAGGACCCAAGAGTTTCTACCAGACCAATACGGAACAAGCCTACCATTTGTACTGCGTGGCACGTGAGTTTGCCAACCTCACAGGAGAAGAACTCGTATACGACCTATACACAGGAACAGGAACCATCGCCAACTTTGTAGCCCATAAAGCCAAGAAAGTGATAGGCATCGAATATGTGCCGGAGGCTATCGAAGATGCCAAAGTCAACTCTCAGACCAACAATATCGAGAACACACACTTCTATGCAGGAGACATGAAGGACATTCTGACAAACGACTTCATCAAGCAGCATGGACGTCCCGATGTCATCATCACCGACCCCCCACGTGCAGGAATGCATCCAGACGTGGTGAGTGTCATACTGAACGCTGCGCCAAGGCGCATCGTCTATGTAAGTTGCAACCCTGCCACCCAGGCACGCGACCTGCAACTGATGGATGATTATTACAAGGTAGAAGCCGTACAGCCTGTCGACATGTTCCCCCATACTCCACATGTGGAAAATGTGGTGTTGCTTGAAAAACGAAGCGACGCCGACATCAAGCTGAAGCTCAAGGAGCGCAAGGAACGAGAAAAGGCCATAGCAGAAGCCAAAGCCGCCAAAGAGGCAGAAGCACTTGCCACGACTGCAACTCAAGCAGAAGACTTAACCGAAGAAGAGCAAAAAGCCTGTCAGGCTTAACAACACATCCCTTCCCCGGTAATCCCCAAAGAACAAAGGATTTTCCGAGGAAGGTTTCTCAAAGAATAAAAAAGCAATCTAAACGTATTAAACCGAATAACAGAGAAACATATAAAAATGAAAAAAGTATTCCTGATGGCAGCACTGCTTGCCATGACTCAACTCTCCGCCTCAGCGCAGGAGCAGAAGAAAGAAAAGAAATGCATACAACTGCCTTCCTGGTTGGACAATCTGAAATTATCAGGCTACGGCATGACACAGTATCAATACAGCGGGCAGAAAGGCGCGGAATCCAACACCTTCAATATTCGTATGGCACGTATTGCGCTCGAAGGCCGCATAGCCGGAGACTTCTATTGGAAAACCCAGATACAGTTCAATGGGAACACGTCCAACTTGGGCAGTAGTCCCAGAATGGTAGACTTGTTTGCCGAATGGCAGAAATACAGCTACTTCAAAGTAAAAGTAGGACAGTTCAAGAATCCATTTACCTTCGAGAATCCGATGAACCCCATCGTACAGGGATTCATGAGCTACTCGCAGAATGTGAGCAAGCTGGCGGGTTTCAGCGACCGTACTGGAGAACATGCTTCCAACGGTCGCGACATCGGCCTCCAATTGCAAGGTGATTTCCTCAAGAATAGCAACGGACGCAACCTTTTGCATTACCAAGTGGGCGTATTCAACGGACAGGGTATTAACACAAAAGACGTTGATAACCAGAAAAATGTGATTGGTGGCATATGGGTCATGCCTATAGAAGGTATGCGCATCGGTGCGTTCGGATGGACGGGAAGTTATGCAAGGAAAGGCAACTGGACAGAAATAATTATCAATCCAGCATCGAGTTTACCAGCAGACGAAGCTCCCAAAAAAGAACTCCTACATACCAACGAAGTCCGCAAGCTCAACCAAAATCGCTATGCCTTCTCATTCGAATACAAGAAAGACGGTTGGACTGTTCGCTCAGAATACATCCATTCAACAGGTCTCGCATTCAGCAAGAGTCTCAATAATTTCAATGATTCCAACTCAAAAGACTGCACCATCAACGAGAATATTGGCAACAAGGCACAAGGTGTATATGGGCTCGTCATCGCTCCTATTGCAGACTTGAAGAAAGGAAACAAAATAGACTTCAAGGCTCGCTACGACATGTATCAACCTAACGGTAAGGCCGACATGATGAAAACACAATATGAGGCTGGTTTCAACTTCCACATCGGCAAACGCTTCACCATCCTCACTGAATATGCGCTTGTCAACGACCGTACGCTAACCAAGCACAATTACTCCATGGCAGACGTAGAAGTCTGCTTCCAATTCTAAGCACGGGCGCAACATCGGAAAACAAGCATAAGCAAAATGAAGAACAGCCAAAATCGACTTGGCAGAAATGCCAAGTCGGAAATATTATAAGCAAAAGAATAAATGAATATGCAAATGGAATCAAGCAAAAATACACATCACACACACCATACGCATCATACGCATCAACACAGCAGTACGCCAATGCGTGCATGCAGTCCACGACGCAAAAAGCGCATTATTATCAGCAAATTGCTATTTGTCTTCCTCCTTGCTTGCGCACTGCTTATCATTGCCGCTTGCGTGTGGATTACGATTTATGGAATTTATTAAAATGAATAGGAGAAGCCTACAGAGGCGAATTCCTTGAATTGCCAGTAGCTTTGACCATCCTTACGTTGGGCTCCATCGTCAAATCGAGGATAAATGAAAACATTTGTAGAGATGTAACGATTGAACTGAAAAGTTATCGTGTTCTCCCACTCCAATTCTGCACGCTTGTAAGTTGTATAGCCATACAAGCGTGTTTTCCATTTCAGGTTGTCGGCAAGCACCCAATTCAGGTCTATCGTACACTCCGAACCATAGTCGGTCATTCCATGATGTCCCTCATCAAGACCATATCGGGTGGCAAGGCTTGCCCGCCCTACGTATTTCCAGTTAAGAGCCAAAGGTGCAATGTGCACACTTCCCTTAAGACGGTGGTCGAGCCAGTCTACCGAGTAATCCATACCGACAGAAACATTGAAATTGAATGGCGAGAAGAAGTCTGAATAAATAGTCTTGTCATTACTCTTCACACCATGCGTAAACTGAGTCTGGGCAATCATCTGCAGAGTATAGTACCAGCGCTTGGTGGCTTGCAGCCCCAACTTGCCGGTATAGCGTATCAAGTCTTCCGTAGTCTTGTACTTATGAATTGTATCGCCGCGTGATGTCTGATAACCAAGACGCATCTCCAACTTGTTTTCCCATTTCACCTTCTGCTTGTTGTTGTAGTTGGCCTGCATCGTCACACTGCCCAACAGCGAATAGTTGCTCTCGCCTCCCTTATACCAGTTGCTCGACACATAATTCTGCAAGAACTGCAGATAATAGTCGCCCTTGAAAGTCCAGAAATTAGGCTTCTTCACCAAGATTTCCATCGGTGCCACCGTAGGCTCTATAGCCACAGGCGCGACCTCTTTAACTATATCCGTAGCAACATGACGCGGGGCTGGAGCCGAGACAATCGGTGCGCCAACACTCACCAGATGACTTTCGTGCATCCTCACTAAGTCGGGGCGATTCAGATATACATGCATCAGTGCCTTGTCGATAGCTGTCTGCAAAGAATCGGCAACAACACACTCTCCAGGAACAAGCCGCAAGAATCGGGCAGCAGGCTCATGATAGAAAGTAAGCGGAATAAAGAGTTGCGAATAGCGGATGTCCGCTTGTGGTTTCACCACCAACGAGTCGATACGCTGTCTGCTTGCGGCCAACGAGTCCATATACTCTGCCACAAAGTCTTTTTCTACTTTCTTTTTGTTGCTTCCAGCCCTTTGTGCAAATGCCATTCCTGCCACACAAAAGGCCAACACCAATGTGCAATATCTTAAAATCATACCAACCTTTTTCATATTTAGGCACAAAGGTAACAAATAATTCATAAAAGCCACGCCAATATTTACAATAATTTTGGCTAATTCATAATTTTATAGTAACTTTGCAGTCAAAATATTCTAAGTTAAATACAAATATCGTGGCTGAAACAAAGTACATCTTCGTTACCGGTGGCGTGGTTTCTTCCTTAGGAAAAGGAATCATCTCTTCATCCATCGGTAAGCTTCTGCAAGCCAGAGGCTACAACATTACAATTCAAAAGTTTGACCCATACATCAACATCGACCCGGGTACACTGAACCCTTATGAGCACGGAGAGTGCTATGTAACAGTGGATGGAATGGAGACAGACCTCGACCTCGGTCACTACGAGAGATTCACTGGTATTCAGACAACAAAAGCCAATTCCCTCACTACAGGTCGTATTTACAAGGCTGTCATTGACAAAGAACGCCGGGGCGACTATCTTGGCAAGACCATTCAGGTGGTGCCTCATATCACCGACGAGATCAAGCGCAACGTGAAGCTCCTCGGCAAGAAATACCATTATGACTTCGTAATCACCGAGATCGGTGGTACCATCGGCGACATAGAGAGCGCTCCTTACATGGAGGCCATCCGCCAGTTGAAGTGGGAACTGGGCAAGGACGCAGTGAACGTCCACCTCACCTACGTGCCTTACCTCAAGGCTGCAGGCGAATTGAAGACCAAGCCTACACAGCACTCAGTAAAAGAGCTCCAGAGCGTAGGTATCCAGCCAGATATTTTGATTCTCCGCACAGAGAAGCATCTCGAAGAGGGCATCATGAAAAAGGTGGCAAGTTTCTGCAATGTGGATATCGACTGCGTCATCCAGAGCGAAGACCTACCAAGCATCTACGAGGTACCCGTCAACATGCAGAACCAAGGACTCGACACCGCCATCCTCCGCAAGATGGGTGAGCCTATCGGAGAGAAGCCTGCATTAGGGCCATGGCGTGCCTTCCTCGACCGCCGCAACAAAGCTACAGAGGTGGTCAACATCGGTCTCGTAGGCAAATACGACTTGCAAGACGCATACAAGAGTATCCGCGAGAGCCTTTCTCACGCTGGTACATACAACGACCATAAGGTGAAGATTACTTTCATTAATTCTGAGTACTTGACAGAGGACAACGTGGCCGAACAATTAAAGGGCCAGGACGGTATCGTCATCTGCCCGGGATTCGGCCAGCGTGGCATCGAGGGCAAGATCATCGCAGCCCACTATACCCGTACCCATGACATCCCGACTTTCGGCATCTGCCTCGGCATGCAGATGATGGTCATCGAATTCGCCCGCAACGTCTTGGGCTACAAGGATGCCAACTCACGCGAGATGGACGAGAAGACTCCACACAATGTCATCGACATCATGGAGGAACAGAAGAACATCTCAAACATGGGCGGCACCATGCGACTCGGTGCTTACGAGTGCGTACTGAAGCAAGGCTCACGTGTGTTCAATATTTACAAGAAGGAGCACATACAGGAGCGCCATCGCCATCGCTACGAGTTCAACAACGAGTTCCAGCAGGAGTTCGAGAAGCATGGCATGATGTGCGTAGGTCGCAACCCAGAGAGCGACTTGGTGGAAATCGTTGAGATTCCAAGTCTCAAGTGGTACATCGGTACTCAATACCATCCAGAGTATCAAAGCACGGTGCTGAAACCCCATCCACTGTTTATGGACTTCGTCAAAACAGCAATTGAAAACAAAAAATAAATATGGACAAAAACAACATTATCGGTTTCATCCTGATAGCCCTCGTACTGATTGGTTTCAGTTGGTACTCGCAGCCTTCTGCCGAAGAGCAGAGAGCGGCATTCGTTCAGGACTCCATCGCAAAGGCCAAGCATGCCGAGATGGAAAAGACTGCAAAACTTGCCGCCGACAAACGCCAAGCTGAAGCCAAAGCCAAGATAGAGGCAGACTCTACCGCTCTATTTTACTCGGCTTTGAAAGGCCAAGCCAAGACTGTGACTTTGGAGAACAACAAGGTTAAGTTGACCCTCAACACAAAGGGTGGTACTGTCGAGAAGGTAGTCATCAAGGGTTATGTGGGCCACAACCTAAAGGTGAAAGACGGTTCGGCTGATGCCAAGGATGTAACTCTCTTCGATGGCAAAGACCAAAGTTTGAAGTTCATGCTTGAGGCCAAGGAAGCCAACATCATTACCAGCGACCTCTACTTTACTCCTTCCAACGTCACCGACTCTACCGTCACCATGACCGCCGTGGCAGGCGAGGGCAAGACGCTCACCATGACTTACACCTTGGGCAAGGACTACATGCTGCACATGAGCCTTCAGGCCAAAGGCATGGCGGGTCTGTTCTCACCTAACTATAACAAGATGGACGTGGACTGGAGCGACAAGGCACGTCAGCAGGAGCGTGGCTTCATGTTCGAGAACCGCTACACCACCCTCACCTATCACAATGCAGAGGGTGGCACGGACTACCTCAGCGAGACCAGCGAGAAAGTCGACGAAAAAATTGAGGAGACCATCGACTGGGTTTCTTTCAAAAACCAGTTCTTCTCTGCCATCATCGTGGCAAAGGACAACTTCGACAAAGATGCCTACATGACTTCCATCCCTCAGGAGAAAGGCTCTGGCTATCTGAAGCAGTTCCAGGCCAAGATGAAGACGGCCTTCGACCCAACAGGCAAGAAGGCATCCGAGTTTGAGTTCTATTTCGGTCCCAACGACTTCCAAATCTTGAAGAACACCGAGAAGGAAAGCACCTTCGGCAAGGACTTGGAGTTCCAGAAGCTCGTATACTTAGGATGGCCTATCATCCGTTGGATCAACCGATTCTTCACCCTCTACGTGTTCGACTGGTTGAGCAAGATATTCCCTATGGGTGTGGTATTGATTCTCATCACCCTCCTCTTGAAGCTCATCACCTACCCTATGGTGAAGAAGAGCTACATGAGCTCAGCCAAGATGCGTGTGCTGAAACCAAAGCTCGACGCAGCTACCGCCCAGTACAACAAGCCGGAGGACCAGATGCAGAAGCAGCAGGCGATGATGGCGGAGTACGCCAAGTATGGCGTGAGCCCATTGTCTGGTTGTATCCCAATGTTGATTCAGATGCCAGTATGGGTTGCGATGTTCAACTTCGTGCCTAACGCCATCCAGCTCCGTGGCCAGCACTTCCTCTGGATGAACGACTTGAGCACCTACGACCCCATCTTCGAGTGGAACACCAACATCTGGCTGATTGGCGACCACCTGAGTTTGACCTGTATCCTCTTCTGTGTGGCAAACCTCCTCTACTCGTGGATGACGATGCGCCAGCAGAGAGACCAGATGGTGGGTCAGCAGGCAGAGCAGATGAAGATGATGCAGTGGATGATGTTCCTCATGCCAGTGATGTTCTTCTTCATGTTCAACGACTACTCGTCAGGCTTGAACTTCTATTACTTCATCTCCTTGTTCTTCAGTGCCGCCATCATGTGGACCCTTCGCAAGACCACCAACGACGAGAAGCTCCTCGCCATCTTGGAGAAGCGCTATCAGGAGAACAAGAGCAATCCAAAGAAAGCAAGTGGCTTGATGGCAAGAATGCAAGCTCTCCAAGAGTTGCAACGTCAGCAGCAACAAGAGATGATGCGCAAGCAGGCTGAATTGAAAGCGAAGAAAGACCAGCTTGGAAAATAAGTTTGGAAACAAATAAGTAAAAAAACAGCATGGATATTGAGACAAGCTCATGTCCATGCTGTTTTTTTTATGTATGCTGTTGTAGCATCAGCATTTCTTGTTCTCCCGGCACTTTTCGACTCATTTCTTCAACACAGGCTCGCAAGTCAAGTCAACTCCTAACTTCTTGAAGATTCGCTGATCCACGTCGCTCAGCATCACCGTGCAATGAGCCTGGCAGCCACGGAGCTTGGGCAATTGCTCCAAAGCCTTCTTGCAGTTCTCGTCGTTCTCGGAGAGAACGGACAAGGCTACGAGCACCTCGTCGGTATGAAGGCGAGGATTATGACCACCCAGATAGCAAATCTTGGTATGCTGGATAGGCTCTATCATCGACTGGGGAATCAACTTCAACCCGTGGTCGATGCCTGCCAGATGCTTCATCACGTTCAGCAGCAATGCCGCACTGCAACCCAGCAACTCGCTGCTGTGGCCACAGATGATGGTGCCATCCTCCAGTTCGATAGCCGAAGAGGTATGTCCCGTCTGCTTCTTATGGTTCTTCGCCGCCACCGTCACCTTGCGATAATCGGAGGTGATCTTCGCCTGGTTGAAGAGCATCTGAATCTTTTGTATCTCAGCCTCGTTGCAAGCACCCTTAGCCAATTTGTTGGTGGCAGCATAGTAGCGACGGATGATTTCGTTCTTGGATGCCTCGCAGCAAACCTCGTCGTCGGAGATGCAGAATCCCACCATGTTCACGCCCATGTCCGTAGGCGACTTGTATGGGTTGCTGCCATAGATGCCCTCGAACAAGGCATTTAATACAGGATAGATTTCAACGTCACGATTATAGTTGATGGCTATCTTGTTGTAAGCCTCCAAGTGGAACGGGTCTATCATGTTCACGTCGTTGAGGTCGGCAGTGGCAGCCTCGTAGGCGATATTCACCGGATGCTTCAATGGGAGATTCCATACAGGGAAGGTCTCAAACTTGGCATAACCAGCACGCACGCCACGCTTGTTCTCGTTGTAGAGCTGGCTCAGGCAGACCGCCATTTTCCCGCTACCTGGACCAGGAGCAGTAACGATGACGAGCGGACGTTCGGTCTCCACATAGTCGTTCTTGCCGAAACCCTTGTCAGAGGCTATGAGATTCACATTGTGGGGATACCCCTCGATGAGATAGTGGCAGTAAGTCTTGATGCCCTCACGCTCCAGGCGCTGCTTGAAGCTGGTGGCGGCAGGCTGACCGTCGAAATGGGTGATGACAACGGACCCCACCATGAAGCCACGGTTCTGGAACTCGCCCCTCAGTCGCAGCACGTCCTCGTCGTAAGTAATGCCAAGGTCGGCGCGCTTCTTGTTCTTCACGATGTCGTCGGCACTGATTACGATTACTATCTCGATGCTGTCGCTTATTTTCTGGAACATGCGCAGTTTGCTGTCGGGCTGGAAGCCTGGCAAAACGCGGCTGGCGTGGTGGTCGTCGAAGAGCTTGCCCCCCAATTCGAGGTAGAGCTTTCCGTCAAACTGTGAGATTCTCTCCTTGATGTGCTCGGATTGAATCTTCAGATACTTCTCGTTGTCAAATCCTATCTTCATACTTTTGAAAAAATAATTCAAGTGCAAAAGTACAAAAAAGTATTGGTTTTTGGCTGTCAAGAAACTAAAAATTAAATTCTGTAGCGACATAGAAGAATATACAATTAAATAAAACAAAGAGAAATGATCAAGAGAAAATCATGTTTGTAAGCCTCTTGTCGACAGGAGGCGCATCTTGGGCTGTGGCTCAACAAAACAGTAACGAGCAGACGATGACGCTCTCGGTGCAGAGCATACGATGGAGGAGATTCTCTCTACGGCGAGGTGGTCAAGCTGGAAGAGCTGACCAAGGAGTCGCAGTATATGTGGGTACTCCCGGGCCATGTACTTAGGCATCCTGCTCGACATCTACTGGCTGAAGGTAAGAGATTGCAGCCTTCACCTTTTTTACATCAGATTTTCATTATAATATACCAAGTACCATTGGCTGCAATCACAACTGTCCACCACAACACCTGCGTAACCAACAGGTCGGCCAATGCTGTGAGAGTCACGATTTATGTCTTATCTTACAAATTCCTCTTCACCCACACCTTATGGCTGTGGCGACCATGCGAGCGGATGGGCGACTGAGGATCGTCGGTTATCTGCTTCAGGTCGGAGGAGGCCACCGTACGGCTCATATTGTTGAGCTGGGCATAGTCGTCAAGGCTGATAAAGCCATGCTTCTCTATCACCTGCAAGGCTCTGGCAATGCGCTCCTCACGGGTGTACTTGCTTTTCAGCACACGCTTCACGCCGCCCATGTCTCGTTCCAGATAGCGGTCGGTCTCCAGCTTCACTTCCTTGACAAACTCGCGCGCAGCCTTGTAGTTGACGTTCTTGACGCCCACCTTGCGATAAGTCATCTTGTCGCCCTCGTCTTGCATCTCGGTAGGCTTGTCGTCCTCGAACTCCAGCGAAAGCGAATAACTGCCCAGGTTGCCTAAGTTGACATTATATCCCATGGAGAGCATTCGCACCAGCATGTCCTCGACATCTATCAGCACAGCCTCTACCATGCTGGGCGACGTACCCCGATGATAATCATGCATCATCTCGACAAACTCCTTGCGCGACAGGGTTCGGTGGATTATCATCTTGGGATATACCCTTCGCTTACCATCATGATGCACATCCGGCATCTCTTGCAACTTGTACTTGGCCATATTTTTGTTCCTTTCTACTAAATGTCTTTGTTATTATTCTATGTTAAAATTGTTATCATCCACTCTATAGTTCTATGTCCTAAACTATCGAACTTATATTCTAAACTTTAGAACTTGTATTCTAAACTATCGAACTTATATCCCAAAGTTTAGAACATAGATTATTCAAGGGCAAAAATACAAATTATTTAGGGATAAAACAAATTTTATCCCAAATTTAACATAACGCTCTAACGCAGCCAAAGGCGAATAAAAGAGGTTGGAACGTAAACAGTTGGGAATGAGTAGATTTGCACAAAGTTTCCAACTCGGCAAGAAGCAAGCGAGTGAGGAATATTTGCAGACAGCCTCTGAGTTTTAGCATAGGAAAACTAACTCTCGCAAGACCAAGGTGTCTTTAGCTATTTTATATTGTGTGTGGAGTTTTTTCGAGCACTCCCAGTTCTTTTACTTTCTTTTCAAATTTGTTTCGATCTCCGATGGCACCATTCCGTAACTTAGCTCTATAGTTATAGATGGTATTTACTGCATAGTGTAGAAATTCGGCTATCTTGGTGCTATCATCGATACCCAGGCGAATGAGTGCAAAGACTCTTACCTTTGCTGAGAATTTGTGAGGGTCGGCGAGATGTATTTTATATTCCTCTTTCAAGAGGTTGTTGAGGTCATTTACGAAGTTAGGGAAGAGATGCAAGAATACTTTATCGAAGTTGCTGTAAAGTTCTTCCAAATCTCTTTCTTTTAGTTCGGTGCTCTTGCTAAGGTTGTATAGCTCTTGGTATTGATGGTTCTTTACCATTTTGTTTACCTTGAGGCGATATTTGTCGAGCTTATCTACATAATGGGAGCAGGCACCTAAGAATTGACCAATGTACTCCTCTTTTACACTGTTCGATTCGTTAAGCTTCTCGTTGGCAGCCTCCAGCTTTTTGTTTACAGCGTACAGTTCCTCATTGGTATGCTTAAGATTCTTGTTGGCTATAGATAGCCGTTTGTTTAGTTTCTCTAACTTTTCATTAAATTTATTCAGCTCATTGCGAGCAATGGTAACCAGGTTGCGTTGCTTGTTGACATATAGGGCGAGCAAGGTGAGGAGTAAAGCCATGATGCTTACAGCGACAATTGCGATGGTGAGCCGCTGATTAGCTTGCTTCAGCTTCAGTTGATAGTTGTGGTCGATGGTGCCAAGTATTGGCGAAATCTGCCAACTACGGATTTTAGTGCTGAAATTCTTGCTGGCATTCCATGAGAAGTTAATGTACTTGTAGGCATGGTTCACATCCCCCTCGTGGCTGAGTATGTCGGCGAGAATCCAAAGTGCCGCTTGGTCATTGATAGCGTTTCTTACGTCACATATCGCAGATTTGATGAGCCATCGTTTCATCATTCTCTCGTCTTTCATTGAACGATAAAGTAGGTATCTGTAATAAGCCACGATGCCATATTCGTGAGTTCCCTCTTGGCACAATTTTAGACGTTGGTCGTTGATACGAAGGGCTTCTGATAGTTTGCCTTGGTTAGAGAGCAGTGTCTCCTTGCGCATTAGGTAATCTTCGCTGTGGCAGTCGAGGATAGAAAAGAGCGAATCTCGATATGCATCTTGCAAGTGAAAGTAGCTTTGGCTTAATTCTGGGTCAATGTGTATGTTGGAAAATCCGAGCTCGCCATATACATGGTAGTATGCTTTGTAATAATTACCCTTGATTTGGGTATCCAAGAATAGCGGGTTGATGCCGTGTAGTATAGTGAGGGCTTCGGCGAATGCTCCTGAAGTGGAATATTGAAATGCCAATAGGCAACGGTAGTTAGTGGCTTCAGATGACATATGTTGTTGCTCTGAAAGTTTGATGCACTGCTGGAGATAATGTACTGCCGAATCACTTTTGTAGGCTTTGTATTCTTCGTAGAGCTTTCTGTAGGTTTCTTGCAATATATTGCCATTTGTATGTCTCTTGATGTCAAGCTTAAGTCGTTTAATGCGATTCTCTTTCTGCAGAATGTACTTTGGTGATGTTTCGATGGCTTGATCGAGTTGACGATATAACTCGGTTATGCTTTCTCCTTGGGATAAACATGGAATGGCGGCGATACACCCAAGGAAAAGGATAATGATTCTTTGTTTCATTTTTATTGCTTTGTAGGTTTTTGATTGAATATTTTTATTAGACTACAAAGTTACGATATTTTTAGGGCAATGGCAAACTTTTGGTGAAATATATAAAAGAAATGGTGATTCTATCTGCTTTTATATAAAAAGAGACTGTCCCTTTTGGTAAAGGGCAGCCTCTTTAATCAATCTTTCAACCTAACAGCACCTATGAATACTATCTTATTTTTTCTTGATGGTCAACTTGCCGTTAGCGGTGCCTGCCGTCAAGTCGATGGTGAAGATGTAGGTGTCACCATTGGTGAGGGTTGCACCATCTTTGAGATATAGGTTACCGTCATCGTGACTGTTTCCATCGCCAACACCGAATATCTCGCTATCGCAAGCCAAACTATATTCGTCTGTTGTGCCCTTAAACTCGATACCCCAATCGGGCTGTCCGAAGAACTTGAAGTTGACATCAGTGGCAGCTAATTGCTTACCCACGGTAAGGGTAACTTGATGCTTCTTGGCTGCGATAGGAGTGAGACAGATGTCGGTGGCGGTACCTGTGTTCCATCCCTTGTTGACAGCCTCCCATGTTGGCTTGTTCACCTTTTCGTTGCCGATAATCCAGATGGCACCCGTGCCATCGGCGTTGAGTTTCATCGGCTCGTTGCCGTCCATCGCCCAAATGCGCAATGCCTTGTGGTCGAAGTCGGCCTGGATGGTGTACTTGCCAGTGAGGGCATTGAAGGTGTATGTGCCATCCTCGTTCTTGGTAAACCAGTCGCTGTCGTAGAACCAGTCGTCATCGAGATCCTTGCCGTCGGCCGAGAGTGTGCAAGTGGCACCTTGCTTGATGTCTCCCACCCACGTCTTGCCACCATCACTGTTGGTGAGGTCTATTGGCACGATTGGCAACTTGTCGGTAGGGCTCACACTGTAGTCCTTGCCGTTAAAGGTGACAGCTACGTTGCCGGTCTCCAAAGTTGTGAAACTGAAGTCGCTGGTCTCACCCAAGGCGATGCTTTCGCCATTGCTGCCGAAGACAAACTTGCCATCGGCTGTGGCGAAATGACCCTTGAAACTGTTCTTCTCTGTGGGAACGATGGTCTTATACAGGTAGTCGCCTTCCTCGGTCATGTCGTACTTGGTGCCGTCGGCGGCAACAAACTGAAGATTGTTGAAGTGAGGACGCTTTACCTCAAACGACAACGACTCGCTGTTCTTCTTGGTCGATACGTTCTGCAGGGAGAGCAGGATGTCAACCTGTCCGTCCGGGATATACTGTACGTAAGGCATTTTGAACTTGACGGTGTATTCGCCCTCTTCCTTGGTACGGATAGTGGTGTCTGCCACGCTCTGACCGCTGAAGAGCAATGAAGCCTTCAAGGTGGAGAGGGCTATGCCACCCTCGTCCTTGCAGTTTACCTTCACTTCCACCTCATCGCCCATCACGACAGCGGCTGTAGGAGCGGTGTAGCTCATCACAGGGTTGCCGGCAGGAGTAGGTGCGTTATAGTCATCGTCCACGCAGGATGCCATCAATGGCAAGGCGAGGAACGCCATCATATAATATTTGATATTCTTCATCATGTTAATGTCTGATTGATTATGTTCTGACACATGTTATTGGTTCCACTTGCAAGAGATAACGCCATTGGCAGGCACCTTTACTGTGAAGTTGTGGGTGCCATCACTCAAGTTGATGCTCTGCTCGTTGTCGCCCTCGTTGAGGATGACGGCAGCAAGGCTTCCGTCTGGGTTCTGGAACTCAGCGTGGGTAATCTTCTTATCGCTCACGGTGCGAGAGGTGGTGCCGATGCGAACGGCACCCGGGGCTACAACGCTCGACATGTGGTTGATGATGTAATAGTGGGAGTTGTAGGTCATCTTCTTGTAGCCGTTTGGGTCGATGTCGATGGCACCATAGCAGGTTTGGCAACCACCGTCGAGGTTGGGTCCCATCTTGTTGTCGAGCATCAAGTTCCATACCAACACAGCCTTGCAGTACTGATTGACTGTGGCGAGTGCCACGTTCTTCATGTCTGCCATCAAGCGCTTGCCGAGGTCGCGGCCATTGTTCCAGGTTCCAATGCTGGTCTCTGAGAAGATAAGCTCCTTGTCAGGGCGCTGGTTGTTGATGTCGGTCAACTCGCTGTTGTTGCCACCATAATCGTGGTAAGCAGCGCCCACTACCAACTCAGAACCCTCGTAACCGTTGCCCAGTGCATCATATACCTTGATAGGGTAGTCGTTTTGGTCGGCCACGTTGTCGTAGTTGTAGTTGTGGTCGAAGACATAAATCTTGGTGCTCACATTGTTCTTCTTAAACTCGCCAGCCAATGCCTTGACGAATGGTGCCTCCTCCTGCCATGGCATGTAGAGCGAAGCACAGTTAGCCTTGTTCAGAGGCTCGTTCTGTGGACTAACGGCATAGATATTGATGCCTTTCTCCTTCATGGTCTGTATAAACTTCACGAAGTACTTGGCATAAAGCTCGCGATAGTCAGGATTCAGATGTCCGTCGGTCCAAGAGTCCTTTGGTGTCTTGGTGTTGATGTCGGCAACCTTCATCCACTTCGGACAAGTCCAAGGAGCAGCGATGATCTTCACGTTCGGATTGATGGCGAGAATCTCCTTCAACACAGGGATGACATACTGGTTTTCGTCATTGTGAAGGGCAAATGTGCTCAGCGGGTCGGCATCGGTTCCCTTTTGGTCGCAATAGGTGTATTCTGTGCTGGAGAAGTCGTTGCATCCCAAGGAGATGCGGGCATAGCTCACGCCATAGCCCTCGGTGGTGGAGTAGAGACGCTTCAAGAGAGCCAAGCGGTCGGTCTCTGCCATGTGCATCAAGTTGTAACAAGATGAATAGGTGATGGCATAGCCGAAGCCGTCGATTGACTGAAACTTCTTGCTCAAGTCGAGTTCGATGGTTACTGGTGCCATCGACACACCGTTGAAGAGCTTGGATTCACCCTCCAACAGCGAGTAGTTGCCATCGGCTGTAGTGGTGAAGGTCTTTGCCATACCTGCCGCAGGGGTAGGATTCGGATTTTTCACGGGTGTCTCCATGTCGATGGGGTCGGAGAATGAGTTGCTGCTACTGCAGGCTGTCATAGAGAAGGCTGCGGCGCAAACGAGCAACATGATTTTATTTCTTTTCTGATGTTTCATTGTTCATTGTTTTTGTAGGGTTATTAATATCCAGGATTCTGCTGGAGATTGTTGTTCTCGTCGAGTGCGGTCTGTGGCAAAGGCAAGAGATAGGAGTTGGCGTCAAACTGCTTTTGTTGCTTGATGCGACCACTGTCTCGGTTGTCGATGCCGTTGAGGTATTCCTCTACCTTGCCGTTGCGGCAGAGGTCGAACCACCGTTCGCCTTCGAGGGCAAGCTCCAGACGGCGTTCCTTGAGTACGGTCTCTATCATTGCCTCCTTGCTGCTGGTTTGGCTGGAAGTCACATCCTTCAACTTGGCACGCTTGCGAATCTGGTTCACCAGGTTGGCGCTTTCGCTGAGGTTGCCCTTGTAGGCCTCTGCCTCCGCCTTCATCAGGATGATGTCTGCCAATCGAATCCAATACTCGTTGCTATAGCCTGAGCGCAACTTATACATGAATGGATAGTTACTGGCAGGATAGTAGTTGCTCCAGTCGCAGGCATAATATACGATGGTCTGGTTCTTGCGCACCTCGTCGCCTTCTTTGTCGAAGGCGTTGATGAGGTCTCGGGAAGGGGTTATCCACTTCGCCCATGTGAAGTAGTAGTCCCAGTTGTCGAGCTGTCGACCGTACATCCAGGTTTCCCAGTTTCCGTTACCAGTGGTCCAGTGAACCTCCAGAATACCTTCCTTGGTGTTACGTTTCATGCAGTCTTTCTTATCCTCGTCGTATCCCCAGAGAGTCTCGAAGTCATCTTCCAAGGCTACACCTGGTGTCTTGATGACCTTGTCGGCATATTCGATAACCTTGTCGTAGTCTTGTACTGGTTTCTCGGCATAAACCTTGGCGAGCATAGCTTGTGCCACAGTTTTGCTGAGCTTGGTTCGGTCGCTGTTGTCGTTGTCGGGAGCATATTGTTCGGCATCGGTCAAGTCGGCGATGATCTGCTGATAGCATTCCTCTGTTGTTTTGCGAGGAGGATAATAAGTAGGGAATACTTCCTCGATATTATCCGACGTGATGGTCTCTGCGATGCTGGTGATGACAGGGAATGAACCCCACAAACGAGCCATGCGGAACATCATCAGGGCACGGAATATCTCTCCTTGTGCTTTGTATGAATGATACTCTGCCTCGGAAATCTGCCCGCTCTCCTTGAGTTGCTCTACACCGCAAATCAGTACGTTTGCCTGTGCGATGTCGGCAAGATAACGGCTCCAGTCACGACCCAGTACCGTGTTGCTGGCATCGATGGAGTTGGTCTCATAAGGAACAACCTCGGCACCAGTGGTGCCAGCATAGGCGTTGTCGCTATGGGAGTCGCCTATCAAGAGGTAGTCGAGATGGGCATGCTCCTGACGGCTACGGAAGAGTTCGTAGAGAGCCTTGAGCTGCTTGTCGGCAGCGTCCTTGTCCTTTAAAACGGCGGTAGACTCTGAGGTCTGGCTGCCCTGTGTGATTTCTGATGGTTGGGAGATTGGCTCATAGTCGAGAGAGCAACTTGCCAGTGCCATCATGGCGAGACCGCTCAGAGCCAATGTCTTGATGTTATGATATTGTTTCATTGTTGTCGATGTTTTAGAATTCTACTTTTACTCCTAATACTACACTCTTGTTGAGTGGATAGGTTCCCCAGTCGATGCCCTGCACGCTACCGCTGTTGCCATACTGGTTGACTTCTGGATCCATGCCTGTGTATTTGGTGAGGGTAATCAAGTTGGTTGCCGACATATATGGCTGCAAGCGTGTCAATCCTATATGGGATAGATACTTGCGAGGCACATCGTAAGAGAGTGATATATCCTTCAGTCGGATGTAACTGCCATCTTCGATGAAATAAGTAGAGTTGCGAATGTCCCACTTAGCCTTTGGCACATCGGTTATCTGTCCAGGCACTCTCCAACGCTCCAAAACCTTGGTGCTTTGGTTTTTGCCATCGTACATGCCCTCGGTCTCCATACGAGATACGTTGTAGATGTCGTTGCCGTAGCTACCTTGTATCAAGATGCTCAGGTTGAAGCCTTTCCACGACAAGGTGTTGGTCAAACCAAAGGTGAAGTCAGGGTTAGGATCGCCGATGTAGGTGCGGTCGCTGGCTGTCACCATGCCGTCGTCTGTTACATCCTTATATTTCATCTCACCTGTCTCTGGGTCTACGCCTTCTGCTATATATCCCCAGAAGCTACCGAGAGGTTTGCCTGGAGTGTTGCGTACTACATAGTCGTTTACCAGGTCTGTGGTCTTGGCTGAGTAGTAAACCTGGGTCAGTGCCAGACTCTCCAACTTGTTTTTGTTGAAAGAAATGTTGAAGTCGGTGTTCCATTTCAGCTTGCCTGTGAGGTTTTGGGTGGATACGGAGAACTCCCAACCTTTGTTGATCATCGAACCACCATTGTAGGTCAGACTGTTGGCTGCTGCCGCACCGGCTGGCAAGGTGATGTTCATGAGCATATCCTTGGTACGCTTATAATAGTAGTCGGCATAGAGGGTGATGCGATTCTTGAGGATGGTCAAGTCGATACCGATGTTGGTTTGGGTCGTTGTTTCCCAAGTCAGCTCTGGGTTGCTCAGTGTGCCTTGCGTATAGGTAGGCACGGCATTGGCATCGTTGCCGTCGCCAAACCACTGCACACGGTTGATGTTGTAGCTTGCCAAGTAACTGTAGTCGCCGAGCCCGCTCTGGTTACCTGTTTGTCCCCAGCCACCACGAATTTTCAAGTCATCGATCCACTTGATGTTCTTCATAAATGCCTCATTGCTCACACGCCATGCACCAGAGAAGGATGGGAAGTACCCCCAACGATGACCAGGAGCCAGCTTGGATGAACCGTCGGCACGCATATTGGCTGTTACCATGTAGGTGTCGTTCCAGTTGTACTGCAAGCGGGCGAAGGTAGAGAGGATAGCCCAGTCGGAAGCCGATGAGCCTGTACCATTCCATGAAATCATGTTGGCGGCATTGAGGGTAGGGAACTTGTCGTCGGCATAATGGCTACCATTGATGTAGCTCTGGCTCCACTTGCTTTGGGTCCAGGAGTCGCCCACCATGGCATCGATGCTGTGCTTGCCAAATGCCTTCTTGAAGTTAGCCACATTGTCCCATATGATGACGCTGCTGATGCTTCTGCCATCATATCCTGTGCCATATTCCTGGCGACCGATGGTGGTAGAGATTGGGTCGAGGAAATTGGTGGTGTTGCCCTGTGTGCGGTCGAACGAGAGGGAGGTGTTGAAGGTCAAGCCTTTCATAAAGGTGACGGTCGCCTTGCCTGTTGCTAACAAGCGGTTGTATGAACTCTTGTTGTTCTGGGTGCGGGCGATATTCTCTGCAGGACTGGTCAGATTGACACCATAGAAATTATTGTAGAACTGGTTGGGATTTTCTGGATCCCATACCGGGGCATAGGTAGGCGTGTTGACGATGGCTGTCACCACACCACCACGACTAGAGCCAGTACCCGATATGATACCTGTACCCTTGTTGGTATAGTCGGAATATGTGACGCTGGCATTGAGTCGCAACCAATCCCTTACATCGTTCTCTACCGAAGTGCGGAAATTGTAACGCTTGTAGCTAGACTTCTTGATGACACCATTCTCGCCAGTATAACCACCTGAGATAAAGTAGCGGAGTTTGTCGGTACCGTTGGTGATGGATAGTTGGTAGTCTTGTACGCTACCTGTGCGGAACACCTCATCCTTCCAGTTGGTCTGGTCGGTGAGTCCGTCAGGAATCTTCACCATGCCGATTTCGTCCATCAGTTCCTTGTATTGGGCTACATTGAGTGACTCTTGGTTGTCGCGTACATTATTAAAGGCATAATGTGCGTTGAGGCTCACCTTGGCTACGCCCGCCTGGCCCTGTTTGGTGCCGATGATGATGACACCATTGGCTGCACGAGAACCATAGATGGCTGCAGAAGAGGCATCCTTCAATACCTGGATGTTGTCGATGTCGTCGGCGGCGAGGAAGTCGATGTCGGTCATAGGTACACCGTCCACTACATAGAGTGGGTCGTTGCTACCATTGAGCGAGGTGGTACCACGCACACGGATGGTAGGCGCTGCACCAGGCTGACCATTGGCTTGTGAAATCTGCAGACCGGCGGCTTTACCCTGCATACCTGCGGCAGCAGAGACGATAGGTCGAGTGTCGAGGTCCTTGGCTGACACACTGGATACGGCTGTGGTGACATCCTTACGCTTCACCGAGCCGTAACCGATGGCTACGACCTCGTTGAGCATGTTGGCTTCATCTTCCATCTTGATTTTCATGCCATTGCTAGCCTTTACCTCCATATTCTTATATCCGATATAGGAGAACTTGAGCTTAGCACCCTGTTTTACTTCGATGACAAAGTTGCCATCCATGTCGGTTGCCACACCATTGTTGGTGCCACTTTCCATAACGGTGGCTCCAATCACGGGTTCGTTGGTGTTGTCGATTACCGTACCAGTAATCTTCACCTTTTGACCCCATACTGCTGTAGAAACAAGCATTGCGAATAACGAGACAGAAGCTCGTTGCATCATCGCATTTCTTTTTTCTTTTCTCATGAATCTAAAAAATTAGTTATTTTGGTTACTATTATTTGATACTGTTAGTCGCTGAAGATATTTTCTTTGGTTTTCGGTTACAAAAGTATATAAAATGTAGTTAGGTATTAGTGATAGTTAGTGATTTGGTGGTAAAATGAAAGATGTATTTGATGTAATACCTTGAAAAACAGAATGATTTCTTTTCTTCGTTACGTAAGAAAGTGGTTGCTTTTTAGGTGTATTCTATACAACATCCATTTGTTTTATCTTCTTTTTAAAATATTTATATATCCATGAGTGAGTCCACTTTCTTTAGAGAATTGCTTGAAGCTATATGACTGAAAACTAATAATATAGGAAGTTTGAAAATTTTAATTAATCTACTTTCTCAAAAGTATAAATAATCGCATTAAACCTTTGCATTCAAATTTCTTTCTGTTCCTGTAAAATGGAGTAAGACATCATGCCAGCATGTGCTGGGCGCAACATACCAAATCCGATGGTTGCCATCTTCTTTGAGATAACTATAGGCGCATCTTTTCCCGTAAATATAACATCCGCTCCTTATATCATTCGTAAAATGCCGACCAAGTGTACATTTTGCACAACTTTCTTGCTGCTTTGGAAAATAATCATTATTTTTGCACAACGATACGACCAAAGGGGCATAAACATGGGCCTGTTGCCCGCTGGCCATCACCTTATTGGAGAAATCAAACAACAATATAAACAGAGATGATTAAAACAATGATCTTAGCTACCGCAGCCCTCGCCATGAGCGGCACGATGGCTAACGCACAAACAATGATTGAGAAGAACGACATCAAGGTGGAGAACCACCTGATGACACCCGAGGCCCTATGGGCCATGGGGCGGATTGGCGGTGCCGAGGCTTCGCCCGACGGCAAGCAAATCGTGTACCAAGTAAGTTACTACAGCGTAAAGGAGAACAAGGGGCACCAGATGCTGTTCGTGATGGACGCCAACGGCAAGAACAAGAAAGCCCTCACCACCGACGCCAAGAGCGAGAGCGACGCGGCATGGATCGAGGGCGGACAGAAGATTGCCTTCATCCGTGGCGGACAGCTCTGGAGCATGAACCCGGACGGCACCGACCGCAAGCAGCTCACCCACGACGACAAGGGCATCGAGGGCTTCAAGTTCTCGCCCGACGGCAAGAAAGTCATCCTCATCAAGGAGTTGCCCTACAACGGCACCATCCAAAAGAACCCCTCCGACCTGCCGCTTGCCACAGGCCGGCTCGTAACCGACATGAACTACCGCCACTGGGACCACTACGTGGAGAGTATCCTTCATCCTTTCGTGGCAGACGTGGCCGAGGACGGCACCATTGGCGAGGGCGAGGACATACTGAAGGACGAGCCTTTCGAGTGCCCGATGGCTCCATTCGGCGGCATCGAGCAGTTGGCGTGGAGCCCCGACAGCAAGACCATCGCCTATACCTGTCGCAAGAAGGAGGGCGTGCAGTACGCCATCTCCACCGACTCAGACATCTACCTATACAACATAAGTACGCACGAGACCAAGAACCTCTGCAAGGAACCTAACTATGTGGAACCTAAGATAGACGCTACCAAGAGCATGCGCCACCAGGCTGTCAACGCACTGGAGAACCTAAAGAACAACCCTGGTTACGACACCAACCCCCAGTTCTCCGCCGACGGCAAGTACATCGCTTGGCAGAGCATGGCTCGCGATGGATACGAGAGCGACCGCAACCGTCTCTGCGTGTACGACCTCGCCACAGGCAAGAAGAACTATGTAACGGAGAAGTTCGACAGCAACGTGGAGGGCTTCATTTGGAACAAAGACTGCAAGAGCTTCACCTTCATCGGCGTATGGCACGGCACACTGAACCTCTACCAGACCAACCTCAAGGGCGAAGTGAAGCAAATCACCGACGAGTGGGCTGACTACGGCAGCGTATCACTCGCCAACAACGGCAACAAGATTCTCGCTACCAAGGCGAGCATGAGCCACCCCACCGACATCTACATCGTTACCCCGGGCAAGGATGCCAAGCGCACCAAGGTAGCGCAGCTTTCTCATGAGAACGACCACATCCTCAGCCAGCTGAACCTCGGCAAGTGCGAGCAGCGCTGGGTGAAGACCACTGACGGCAAGCAGATGCTGGTATGGATCATGTTGCCATCCAATTTCGATGCAAGCAAGAAGTACCCTACCCTCCTCTTCTGCGAGGGCGGCCCGCAGAGCCCTGTGAGTCAGTTTTGGAGCTACCGCTGGAACATCCAGATCATGGCAGCCAATGGCTATGTAGTGGTATTGCCTAACCGCCGTGGTCTCCCGGGCTTCGGAAGCGAATGGAACGAAGAAATATCAGGCGACTGGACTGGCCAGTGCATGAAGGACTACCTCTCTGCCATCGACGATGCAGCCGAGAACTTGCCTTATGTAGACAAGGATCGCTTGGGCTGCGTGGGTGCCAGCTTCGGCGGATTCTCCGTATATTACCTCGCAGGTCACCACGACAAGCGTTTCAAGGCGTTCCTCGCCCACGACGGCGCATTCAACTTGGAGAGCATGTACACCGACACAGAGGAGGCCTGGTTCAGCAACTGGGAGTACGACGATGCTTACTGGAACAAGGACCTGACTGCCAACGCCAAGAAGACTTACGAGAACAGCCCCCACAAGTTCGTCGACAAGTGGGACACCCCCATCCTCTGCATCCACGGCGAGAAGGACTATCGCATCAACGCCAACCAGGGCATGGGTGCCTTCAATGCCGCCCGCATGCGTGGCATCCCTGCCGAGCTCCTCATCTTCCCTGACGAGAACCACTGGGTGTTGAAGCCACAGAACGGCATTCTCTGGCAACGCACTTTCTTCGGCTGGTTAGACAAGTGGCTGAAGAAATAAAAACATAAGAAATCGGTAGTGGCGATACCTTTCTACGCCGCTACCGATTTTTATTATAACTTCGATCATCCACACTTTCCTGTGCATGGCTTACTTTATAGTTTTCACCTGTTCGTGAGTAAGTCCTGTCAGTTCGATTATCATCTCCACATCCAATCATACCCTACCCCGACTGCAAAAGTACAAAAAAATCGCAAAAACCTGTCTATCTCGAATATTTTTATTATCTTTGCCACGACATTATATATCACAGCATGGATACATAATTGAAGGAGAAGCAACATTACACAAATCAAAGATGTAGAGTTGCTCAAAAAAATGAATGAAATGATAAAGAAGTTCATCGCTAAAGCTTCATCAAAGCAAGAGGAGAATGTTATAACTCCTGACTTGCAAGCCAAGATAGACTTGGCGAAAAAAGAGCATGAGAATGGCGCAACCTTGTGTTTCAACAATGCACAAGATGCTATAGCTTGGATGGAATCTATATAAATTCTACGCTTATGGACGAATATAAATTCAGACTGGTATTGACAAAAGATGCGACCGATTTCTTTGACTCTCTAACATCCAAAGTCTATAAAAAGATTGCTTATGATGTCAACCGAGTCAGATAGGGTGTAAAAGCCCCAGAACTATTTAAAAAACTTGATGATTCAGATGGAATCTGGGAGTTTAGAACTCGGTTCGACAAACAAGCTTATCGGCTGTTTGCTTTTTGGGACACAGAAACTGAGACTTTAGTTGTTGCCACACATGGCATCATCAAAAAGACCCAAAAGACCCCGGCCAAGGAAATAGCAAAAGCCGAAAGAATTAAGAGACAATATTTCGCAGACAAAAATAAAAAGAAATAATTATGGAGTTATATTCATTTGACGATTATCAAGATAAACGTCTTGGAAAGATAGGAACACCAGAACGTGATGCCTTCGAGAAAGAAGTTGCAGAAGCCGTTCAAGCCTATAAAATTGGAGAAGCCATCAAGCAAGCTCGCAAGATGAAGCAACTCACACAAGAGCAACTTAGCAAGAAAGTTGGCGTTCAAAAGGCACAAATTTCGAGATTAGAAAATGGTAAGAACATCTCATTCTCTACCCTTTCTCGACTTTTGAAAGGATTGAACATCCCTGCATCAATAGAAATGGCAGGAGTTGGCAAAGTTGCCTTATGGTAACTGCTCTCAGACTTGTCAGCTATAGAAATAAATATGTATAACAATTAAAACAATAGCATATAAGAAACAGAAAGTATTGAAACATAACATAGTAAGATTATAAACTTGCGTTTACTAATTTGTTCGGATACACTTAAATTTTGCCAGAATTAAAGTATAATTCCACACAAAGAGTAAGTTCTGTAAACGCCTGCGCTATAGCGTGGGCGGAACTTATCGTGTGGATGGGCCCGGCAAAAGCCTAAGTGTAGATAAGGGAAGCCTGCGCTTCT
>DJOI01000052.1:0-10303 GCA_002439605.1 Candidatus Segatella mututuai
GAAGTTTAACGTCATATATAAAAAGAAGAAGACTATGAAGTTAGCAGAAGCATTGAGCATCAGGGCCGACTTGCAGAAGAAAGTGGCTCAGTTGAAAGAGCGTATCAAGGAAAGCGCCAAGGTGCAGGAGGGCGATGAGCCTTGCGACAACGTGGAGGAGTTGTACAAGGAACTGGATGATGCTCTCGTACAGTTGGAGGACATGATTTATCGCATCAACATGACCAATGTCCAGACCCTCCACGATGGTGTGTCCTTGACTCGGTTGATTGCCAAGAGAGATGTCTTGTCGATGCGTGTCAAGGCGCTGCAAGAGGTGGTAAGACACGTATCTGCCAACGACACTCGCTTTGGCAGAAACGAACTGAAATATGTCCGCACCATCGACGTAAACGCTCTTCGCAAGGAGGCGGATACCTACGCCAAACAGTATCGAGAGCTCGACTTGAAGATTCAAAGCTTGAACTGGACGGTAGATTTGGTGGATTGATATTCTTGGGCCGACAAGGGCTGAGGATTGATATTCCCATCGGATAAATAAAAATTTTCGGAGAAAAGATAGAGGCAGCAAGAGGCTGACATCAGACAAAATGTCTGTTGAGAGCATTATTAAAAATTCATGTGTTTCATGCAGAGAAACGAGTTCGTTCACAGGGCATCTTCAACGCATTGGGCACAAGCGTATAGGGCATCGGTATATGAAACGTAGTAGTAACCGGCATTTAGCATTACCATTTTGTTGGCTATCTTTTCTCCCTTTCTTTTTTAGACATTTCTTGTGAATAGTCATTAGATATTGTAGATTATGGACAATCGAGTAAAGTTTTATTGTTGGCTGATTAGTATCCTTGAACGTAAACACTTGACTTTTGAAGAGATTGCGAACGAATGGAAGGATGCCAATGCCAATCCTTTTGGCGAGGAATTGCAGCTGCGTACCTTTCATCGTTATCGTGAGGCGATACAGTCGCAGTTCGGCATCTGCGTGGAGTGCGACAAGAGTGATGGCTATCGGTATTATGTGAAACGTGACCCTGTGGAGGATGACGAGGTGACGGAGTGGTTGCTCAGTAGTATGCGCCTTTCTTCGTTGGGCGATATGTTGAAGTATCACAACAAGGTGATGCTCGACACACCGCCCTATAACACGGAGTATCTGGATGATATTCTTGCTGCGATAGATAAGCAATATCTGTTGAAGTTCAAGTATGTCTCGGCGTTTGGAGCGGAGAGCGACATGGTTATTCAGCCGGCTTTCGTAAGATATTATAAGCAGCGGTGGTACGTGATAGGAGTGAAGAGTGAAGAACGAAGAGTGAAGAAACAAAGTTCGGCGACCGAAGGAAAAGCCAATTCAAATGCTGCGATAGAAGTGAAGAAACTCGTTCGCTGCCTTCCTTTCGATCGCATCAGCTTCTTGAAGGTGATTTGTGAGAAGCATCCGTTGTCGAAGGAGATGAAGAAGTTCTTGACTCCAGAGAAATATTATGAGGATTGCTATGGCATTTATCGCATGGAGGACATTCCTGTGGAGAATATTCGTATCCGTGCTTTCTATCCTGAGTATAATTACATCGAGGAAGTTCCGTTGCATGAGAGCCAACAGAAAGTGAAAGAATCGAAGGATGGGATGTATCGGGAATATACGCTTGCTGTTCGTCCCAGCCGTGATTTCCTGCAAGAATTGTTGTGGCATGGAAGAAACCTTGTCGTGCTGAAGCCTGAGAGCTTGAGGCAAGAAATAATCGGTATTCTTAAGAATATGATGGAAAGTTATGAGACTGGCGAATGTCGGAATGGGGAGGAGTGAATGGCTTTCTGCAAATACATATATGATTTTTATCTTTTATAATGGATAAAATACTCAGAAAAAGTTCTTTTATCTTCTATAAAAGATAAAAAACGGCGTTTTATTATCGTTTTATGATAATCATGAAGGTATCTTAGGTTACTTTTCAAAGTATTCTAAGATACATGGCAAAGTATCTTAAGATAGTTGACGATGTATCTTAAGATACTTTTTTGACTTTATTTCATATATTTCTTCAGCCAAAGGTCGAAGAATTTGTCATATATAACGTATGCATCCTCTTCTTGGGTGATGAAGTCTTTTTCCAACAGTCCCTTCAAGGCAGAGTTGACAGAACTTGGTGATGGGAGGTGATATTTCTTAGCGAAAGCTCCGCTCTTGATGCTTCTGGCTTTACCTTCTGCAGAGATGGCGAAGAAAACATTGCGTTGCTTCTCTGGCATTTGGCGCAGAAGAGTCTCGTAGGTGTCAGCTGCCATGCTGAGATTGTAGTTGATGGCATCATCTACCATCGATAGGGTACATGTACCCTGTTCTGGAGTCTTGAGGAAAAGCACGTTCATCACTCGTTGTATGTATGAAGTGACACCATTGAAGCGAGCGAAGAGCTCATCTACCACATTTGCGTCAAGATGTTTATTTCGTTCTTCAAATTTTTCGATGGCAAATTCCTTGTATTTTTCTACATCCAATGGTTTTAAGTTCATCAATGTTACACTCTGATAGAAGGGACGGGCAGGGGAGACAAATATCTCAGCCATGAGATGACGATGGGAACCGGAAAAGATGAAGTGGGCATTGGTGCATCGCTGGATGTAGGTTCGAAGCAATGCTTCTATGCGATTGTCGGCATAGTTGGTGATTTGCTGAAACTCGTCAATGGCTACGAGACATGGTTTGTCCGCTTGGTTGAGATAAGTAAATATCTCATCGAGGGTTATCTCTGGGTTCACGAGATTGCCGATTCCGATTCCCCAAACGGGCAGTCCATTCATATCAAATGATATTTCTGAACGAAGCGAGGATAGCACCATCAAGAATTTCTCCCATGCGGTTTTGCCTTTTGGACGAAGGGCGTCAATGATGGCTTTGCCAAACATATTGACCAAGTCGCTGACTGAATTAGTGGAGTAAATGTCTATGATGAAAGTATAGTAATCCTTTTGGATTTCAGGTTGAGCGAAACAATGGTGTATCAGCTCTGTCTTCCCGATACGGCGTGGGGAAATCAGAGCCATGTTGTTTTCGTTCGTCAGCATCTCCGTGATATGCTGGGTTTCTTCCACTCGGTCGCAGAAATACTCTGGACCAGCGTATCCGTTTGTAACAAAAGGATTCTTCATGACCATATCTTTGCCTGTTAATTGATTATCTGTGGTGCAAAGCTACAACTTTTATTTCAATTATCATAAAATGATTATCATAAAATGATAATAAAAAAGAAATTAACCAAAGATGGTGTATTGCAGTACCCTCTTTGGTTAATGTATTCTTTAATGAAAAAGTCCTCCTTGCTTTTGAAAATCAATTAATTTCTTCAAATCTTTTGGATTGAAAAAATTGATGAAATCACTGAACTCCTTATCGTTTTTAAAGGCAAGTTTGATAATGCTCGTATCATCGTTTAGTCCTTTCCATTCATCATTGCATCCAATGGCTATTGAATGGGATGAGCTTTTGTAGAAGAACGTAAATTTCTTGTTGTTCCATTTTCCAGCATGAATATCTCTCCCTCTGTAGAATGTTATAGCTTCAATAGGGAGAGGAATATCTATTTCTTTTGAAAAGTCACCAACATTATTGGCTTCTGCGGTCTTTGCCCATTCTTTATATTTGGCAAGTAATTTTTGTAAATCAGTATATAAGGTAGCTGTATTCTCAATTTTTATCAAAGCATTATTGCCTCCCCAAAAATCAATGAAAACAACAGGCTCAATGAGAAATGCATGAGCCTTTGTGGAATTTGCTTCTGTCAGGGCGTAGATTTTTTTCATTTTGTCAAAAGTATTGTATTCTCCCAATAGCTCCTTTTTGTAGATAGTGTCATTTATGTAGAATTGTTTTTCGTATTCTGCTTGTTGTTGAACAGCTAAGGCGATTCTTTGACCAGGTAACAGCTTACCTCCCTGTTTGTTTGTGTTGGTTGATTTTGTGTTGTTTGGTTGGCTATTTTTTTGAGCGGCAATTTGGGCTGCATTGTTCCAACGGTTTAATGCTCCTTCTGCAATATTCTTTTTGCTTGAACCATCTAAAGAGTCTGTTGTTTGTGCAGAATCAGGTTGCTTATATATTTTCATTGTGCGAGTTGTTGTCTCGCTTGATGGTTGGGTTACTTGCTCTATTGTATTTGCTGCTTTTTGAATGGCTTTTCCTAACTTTTTGAAAAATTGGGCGTTAGCATTAGTCGTGACACTTATAAATACTAATATTAGTCCTATGCGAAAGGATGGGCGTGTAAATAATCTCATGTTATTATTTTTTGTTTTTAATTGGCTGTTTTTTAATTAAAGACAAAGTAGCATAATGCTTAGCTACTTTGTCTTTATACATTGTTTATATATATATTACAATTACAATTGAGCCAACTCGACAATCTTATCGACTGCTGCGCTCAAGCCGTCCTTATTCTTACCACCTGCCTGTGCATAGTGAGGCTGACCGCCACCGCCACCTTGAATCAATTTGGCAGCCTCGCGAATCATCTTGCCTGCGTTCAAACCGTGCTCCTTCACCATGTCATCGCTGAACATCACGCTGAGCATTGGCTTGTCGTTGTGGATGGAACCGATGACGCAAATCAGGTTCTCTGGCAATGCCTCACGAACCTTGAACACCAAGTCCTTGGCTGCGGCTGGCTCCATAGGCAATACAGCCTTCACCACCTTCACGCCGTTTACTTCCTTGGCATTTTCCACGAGCTTATCCTTGGCACGCTCCACAGCCTGAGCCTGGAACTTTTCAACGTCCTTCTTCAAGGCATCGTGCTCGTCGATGTACTTCTTGATGACACCTTCGAGATCCTTGGCATTGTTGAACAAGCCCTTCAAGGCTACGATGGTGTCCTGCAAGTTGTAGATAGCCTCCTCGCAAGCCTTGCCTGTCAAAGCCTCGATACGGCGGATACCTGCAGCTACGCTGCTCTCGGAGATAATCTTGAAGAAACCAATCTTACCTGTGCTCTTGGCGTGGATACCACCACAGAACTCGGCAGATGGACCGAAGCGAACCACACGTACCTTGTCGCCATACTTCTCACCGAAGAGGGCGATGGCACCAAGTTCCTTAGCCTCCTCGATAGGAGTATCACGGTGCTCGTCGAGAGGATAGTCGGCACGGATCATCTCGTTGACCATGCGCTCCACCTTGCGTAGCTCCTCGTCGGTCACTTTCTGGAAGTGGGAGAAGTCGAAGCGGAGCGTGTCCTTATCTACGTAAGAACCTTTCTGCTCCACGTGCTCGCCCAATACCTGCTTCAACGCATAGTCAAGGAGGTGAGTGGCAGTATGGTTGGCAGCACTACCCTCACGGCTCTCTACATCCACACAAGCCATGAAGTCGGCAGTTACATCCTTTGGCAACTCCTTCACGATGTGGATGCTCTGGTTGTTCTCACGCTTGGTGTCGATGACCTGTATAGTCTCGTTCTCGCTCACGAGTACACCCTTGTCGCCTACCTGGCCACCCATCTCGCCATAGAAAGGAGTGTTGTCGAGTACCAACTCATAGAAGCTGTTCTTCTTCTGGATTACCTTGCGGTAGCGAAGAATATGGCACTCATATTCTGTGTAGTCGTAACCAACGAAGTTCTGGTCGCCTTCCTTCAATACTTCCCAGTCGCCGTTTTCCACGGCAGCTGCGTTGCGGGCACGAGCCTTCTGCTTCTCCATCTCCTCGTTGAAGCCCTTCTCATCTACGGTGTAACCATTCTCACGGCAAATCAACTCTGTCAAGTCGAGAGGGAAACCATAAGTATCGAAGAGACGGAATGCGCAAACGCCGTCAAGCTGCGTCTTCTCGTGAGCCTTCAACTCGTCCATGTCGCCGTTGAGGAGGTTGATACCCTTCTCCAAGGTGCGGAGGAATGAATCCTCTTCCTCTTTCATCACACGGGTGATGAGCTCCTGCTGGGCTGGCAACTCTGGGAATGCCGCCCCCATCTGCTCAACCAATGTGTTGACGAGCTTGTACATGAATGCCTGCTTCTGACCGAGGAAAGTGTAGGCGTAACGTACGGCACGGCGCAAGATACGACGAATCACGTAACCAGCCTTGGCATTGCTTGGCAACTGACCGTCGGCGATAGAGAAGGCAACGGCACGGAGGTGGTCGGCGCAAACACGCATGGCGATGTCGATCTTCTCCTGCTCTGTCTTGCCCTCGCCATTGGCACCTGTAGGGGTAGTAAAGCCATACTTTTTGCCAGAGAGCAGTTCGATTTCCTTGATGATTGGCTGGAAGATGTCGGTATCATAGTTGGAGTGCTTGTCCTGCAACATGCGAACCAAGCGCTCGAAGCCCATACCTGTATCGATTACGTGCATTGGGAGCGGTTCGAGAGAACCATCAGCCTTGCGGTTGTACTGCATGAACACGATGTTCCAAATTTCGATGACCTGTGGGTTGTCCTTGTTGACCAACTCACGGCCTGGCACCTTAGCTTTCTCCTCAGGAGTACGAGAATCGACGTGAATCTCAGAGCAAGGGCCGCAAGGACCTGTATCGCCCATCTCCCAGAAGTTGTCGTGCTTGTTGCCGTCGATGATGTGGTCGGCAGGCACGTGCTTAGCCCAGTAGCCGGCAGCCTCGTTGTCACGCTCCAAGCCTTCCTCCTTGCATCCCTCGAACACGGTAACGTAGAGGTCGTCTGGGTTCAACTTCAAAATCTCGGTCAAGTACTCCCAGGCGTAGTCGATGGCACCCTCCTTGAAATAGTCGCCGAAGCTCCAGTTGCCGAGCATCTCGAACATGGTGTGGTGGTAAGTATCGTGGCCTACCTCTTCGAGGTCGTTGTGCTTACCGCTTACACGGAGGCATTTCTGAGTATCAACACGACGTACATCCTTGCCTGGGCTCTTGGTGCCGAGGATGATGTCTTTCCACTGGTTCATACCAGCATTTGTAAACATCAGCGTAGGGTCGTCTTTAATGACCATAGGAGCTGATGGAACAATCTTGTGGCCTTTTCCCTCGAAGAATTTCTTGAAGGATTCGCGCACTTCGTTAGCTGTCATCATATCTTTTTATGTTATGTCTTTAATTCTTTGTGTTCTATAAATTTTGCCATTTAGGGCATTTTCTTCTGAAAATCTTTGCAAAGATAAGAAGAATTGCTTAAATTTGCAAATCAATTAATCATTGTTTGGTAAAAAGTTGCAAATTATGGCTCTGAAAACAGATAAGAACGTCAAATTGTACTACTCTATCAAGGAAGTGGCTGCGGAAGTGGGTGTCAACGAGTCGACGCTTAGATATTGGGAGAAAGAGTTTCCTTTCCTCAAGCCCAAGGTTACGTCCAATAAGGTGCGCCAATATACAGAGAAGGATATAGAGCAGGTAAAGGTTATTTATTCGCTTATCAAGGTGAAGGGCCTCAAGATAGCCGCAGCCCGCAAGTATCTGTCGCAGAACAGGAGTGGGGCAGAGAAGTCGTCGGATGTTCTCGATACTCTCATCAGCGTGCGCGATGAATTGAAAGAGCTGAAAAAGCATCTCGATGCTTTGGTTTGGTGACTTGCATGTCTTTGCAGTTCTATGTTTGCACAAATAAAAAAGGAAAAAATATGGTTATAGATTTTGAAAAGATAGCAGAGGTTCACCTCGATGGCTTCAAAGGAGGAAAGGGAAAACTGGACACCAGAAACTTCGTGGATGACAAGATGAAGATTATGTATTCTACACTTCGTCCAGGAGCCACGACTGGTTTGCATACCCATGAAGGAAACTGTGAGGTGGTATTTGTGATTAGCGGAACGGCTACATTCCACTATGATGATAGCGTGGAGGAGGTTCGTGTGGGACAGGTGCACTATTGTCCAATGAACCATGCCCACTATATGGAGAATCTGACCGACCACGATTTGGTGTATCTTGCCATTGTGCCAGAACACCATTGAAAGAACTGCAACCTAAAAAACATGAAAGCCACCAAACGCTGGCTGAGGGTGAATAGTTTGTGGCAACGGCTTAATCAAGTCGTCTTTCTTGACTTGATTAAGCCTTCTATTGCGACAAAGGGAGGTTGTCTCTTATGTCCCAACCAATGTGTCGTTTATTTCTTGATGTGCTTCCTTGCAGTCGAAAAGTCCGTTCCGTGACACGGAACGGAGATATCTTCACCTTGCGGAGACAATCAGTTTATTTCACATTCTCAACCTCGTAACCTGCCTGCTTGAGGAGGTTTAGCACGCCCTTTTCGCCAGGCAGATGGCCTACGCCTACGGCAAAGAAAGTGGGTTTGTCGTTCATGATGGCTGGCATCTTGGCCGCCCAGTCGGTATTACGGTTGTCGAACAGGATGGCGTGTTCCTCTTTTGTGTCGTCACAACTGTCGTTTCGTTTCTCGTTGAGCACTTGCTCAAGCTTCTCCATGTCCTGGGCGAAGTAGGCGTCGGTCAAGCGTTCCGTAATCATGTCGTAATATTCCGTGTTGTCGACGAGGCACATCAGAAGTTGCTTCTGGCGCTCAAGAGGAATGCTCTTGAAGAGTATTTCTATCTGTTTGTCCACCGTCTCAAGACCTATGACAGGCTCGTTGTTGCGCTTGGCAAACTTTTGGAAGTAGTCGTCGAACGACTGTGTTGGGTCGAAGCCTCGTGCACGTTTGAGCGACATGAGTAGGGAGAGCTGTGTGTTGAGCGCCTGTGGTGTGATGTTGCCAAACTGGGCTTCAACCATAGGGTTGCTCATGTCTGCGTTTGTCAGGTCTTTGAGCAACTTGTTGAGCCGTGTATACTCATCTTGGGTAAGTATGCTCTTAAGAGTTTTGCCGTCGGGAAGCAGCATGGCTGTTGCCATTTTCTGCATGTTTTCGGGCTTCTTCATGTCGCTTATGTCGAGCTCGCCACATACTTGTTCGGTATTGGAGAGTGCGTCTTGAATGCCGTCGATGTTGTTTACGAAACTGACGGGTGCCAGATGATAAGTTCCAACGATGTAGGATGGTGATTTGAGGTCTTTTCCTGATATCTTGTACAGGAGCTGAGCGCTGGCGCTTGTAAACACAGATGCAAGAGCCAGCGTGATAATCATTAACTTTTTCATTTCTCTAACCTTTTAAGCTTATACTTTGAATTTAAATGCATGTTATTCTTCCATCAACTTGCGATAGCGGCCTTTCTTGATTTGCCGTAAGAGGGGGGGCTACAAATATACAAATAAAAAGTCAATCTTGGAAAGAAAGCATCGTGGAAATGGAAAATAAAGTGAAAAAACATGGTTGTGAGGTGAAAAAGTGGCAGATATCGGCTGCTTTCCAACAAATTTTGTTTATTTTTGGCATCAAATAATAAAGCAAAGAAAGGACAACTATGGATGCAACTTATGTGGAACTGACGATACGGCTGTCGTTGGCTTTGGTCTTGGGAGGAGCGATAGGCATGGAGCGTGAGTATCGTGCCAAGGAGGCTGGTTTTCGTACCCATTTCCTCGTAGCCTTGGGAAGCGCTCTCTTTTGTTTGGTGTCGCAATATGGTTTTGGCGTCGACTTGAAGGATTCTTCTCGAGTTGCTGCCCAGGTGGTGTCGGGCATCGGATTCTTGGGCGCGGGTACCATCATCTTCCAAAAGAATGTGGTGAGAGGACTGACAACGGCTGCCGGCCTATGGGTGACGGCGGCGATTGGCTTGGCTTGTGGAACGGGCATGTATGTGGCGGCTGTCATTACTACTATGATGGTGTTGTTGGGATTGGAGGTGCTCAACTTGTTTATCCCCCAACTGGGCAATACCACCGTCGAACTTTCATTCTCCGCTCCATCTCGTGAAAGCGTGAAGAAGCTGTTGAAGCAAATTAAGCAAGACGGCATGGAGGTGCAGTCGTATGAACTAAAAGACCGACGCACATCCAAGGGCGAATTCTTGGAGGCGAATGTAGAGGTGAAGGCAAAGCGCGGATTCCATACCCTAAGGATACTCGACTATATGACTGAGTTTTCGGATGTTGCGATTTCAACCGTCGAATAGAGTAGTCAAGCTATTATTAGTGCCCTGGGCTCCTTAATGTTTCAGAAATGCAGCGACTTTGTTCATCGGAATGCCAAAGTAACTATAATTTTATAAACATCCAGACGTTTGGGGCTTATTATATTAAGAGCTCGTATAAAAAACGGTTGGAGGAGAGCCAGGTTTTTCTTATATCTGGAGGAAGACTTTTACTAATGAAGACAAGCCTTATGGAGCAAAGGTAAATGTTAACCTCCTCAACTATCCAACGAGGAACTTGCTCGGTTGGTGCTGCAAGGTTACGGTTCCCCCTTCGGGAGATAGACGAGAATGG
>DJOI01000052.1:10433-21925 GCA_002439605.1 Candidatus Segatella mututuai
TTTTTTCTCCGACTGGTGAAGTGACTTTAGGTGTCTTTTAGAATCGCAAAGCATCGTTACGACATTCCAAATTGGCAAGTATGCGATGGTGGATAGTTTCAGTTACATTCATAAACGGTCCTTTGTTACAAGCCCGAATCTGCTACGAGATTGCCCGTCATGCCGCACATTTCCTTCCACGAGAGGTCTGGATACATAAATTTGGCTCCACTTACGTGCGTTACGAGAACAGGAAATGTCATCGGAACGATAGGTTTGTGCATGGCTCTTTTGATGCCTGTGAGAGCAAAAATGACACAATTTTCGTTCCTTTTTCCCAGTTTTGGCATCTTCGGAGCGGTCTTTTTTGAAATATCAAACTTCATATTTATCTTTTCGATTCTTGTTAAATGGTTGATTGTTATCCTTTTAGAGAATAAACAGAGTCATCTGCTATTTCAATTTCAGTTATTTCAATTAATTTTTTTGATGGTTGCGATTTTTCGTTTTTTCAAATTTTATTATTATATATATATTATAACTATATATATATTAAATAGTTATATAATAATATAGTAAAGAAAAAAGAACGAAAACGGAAGTTGGAACCCTCTTAAAAATAACTGAAATAACTGAAATTGAAATAGCCGTCAGTCAGCTTTTCTCTCCCAGGCCTTCTTGTCTCTTCGGCTGCCATACCACGAGCGCTTGTCGGGCGAGGATGGCTTTTAGTATGTCGTTCTATAGTACAGAGAATGTAAAAACAAAGCCAGGCTGCTCTTGTAATGGGCAGTCTGGCTTTCTATCATTTTTCTTCTACATCAATATCCTGGGTTCTGCACAATCTTGGAGTTCACCTGAATCTGGTCCAGCGGAATGGCAAGCCAGTAGTTCTTGGGAGCCGTGAACTTTCTCACGCCGCTCTCACGGGCTGTAGCCAAAGGCTGCTTGTAGAACTCGGCGGCTGTCTTGCCGTCCAGATGCCAGGAAGCCTGCGTGCGCATCAATTCCTTGTCGGCTATCTTCCAGCGGCGTATGTCGTGGAAGCGACGGCCTTCCATCGCCAGCTCTATGGAGCGTTCCTGGTGAAGCACCTGGCGAAGCTTGTCGCCAGTGGGGATGCCACCCGCCTTGGCCCATGACTCTTGGAAGGTTGGCAAACCGCTGCGCTGGCGAATCTTGTTCAGATAGACCAAGCTTTGCTCGCTCAACTTGCCGTTGTACTCAAAATCTGCCTCCGCATAATCTAAGTAAAGCTCAGCCAAGCGCATGAACGGATACACATATTTACTGTTATTATATTTTTTCGTGGACCAATTGTATGAATCTGCCGAAGAAACCCATTTTTGGCAATAATAGCCATTGCTGGTTTGGTACTCGTGTGTGTCACTTCCATCATTTTGCTGTTCCTCACCCCTGCGACATTTCAGGGTGATGATGTCACCTGCTATTTCGTAAGTTCCACGGTCGTAGCCGATGGATGCATAGAATCGTGGCTCACGGTTGGTGTTCCACAGCGCAGTTTGCTCGCCGTTGGGCAACGTTACCAACTGATAAGGGTCTTTGTCCTTGGTCTCAGGGTCGTCATCCCAAGGAAGTCCATTCTTGGTATAGTACCAGCTGATGCAATCCCAGCTTGGTACCAGGTACCCTCTGAATCCTGTGCCAGAATATCCAGGCTTGCGATTTTTGGTCATGCGAGGAGCTATGCTTTTTACATTGTACTCGACGGTACCCTGGTCGCCAAAGCCGAAAAGCACCTCGTTGAGGTTGTCTTGGTTAAAGGTTCCTTTTTCGCCCACAAAGGCATAGTGATAGTTGTTCTTTCCTTGCGTAGGGTCGGTCGTCGGCCAGTTGCCATAAAGCTTATAGCCATTCTGCTCGCAATAGTCGATGGCAGCCTTGGCAGCATCCATAGCCTTTTTCCATTTCTCGCGGTCGTAGGTCAGGTTCATCAGCGGCGTGCCGTCCTGGTTCTTGAAGTCGGAATAATACTCGCTGTTGCCATTTACCAATGGGGATGCCGCATAGAGCAGCAAGCGCGCCTTGTAGCCCAAAGCAGCAGCGGCAGTAGCCTGTCCAGGACGATCTACTTGTCTTGCAGGCAAGAGCTTGGCTGCCTCGTCGTATTGCTGGGCAATGAAATCCACACATTCGTCGTAAGGGGAACGAGCCAGCTTCATGTCTGCCGGGGAAGCGTTGAGGGAATATTCTTGCTTGATCAGAGGGATGGGACCGTAATACTCCAGCATGATCTGGTGGTAATAACCTATCAAGAAATGGGCTTCTCCCGCCCAGTCGTTCTTTTGCTCCTGGGTGGCATCTGGCACGTCGTTGATATGATTCAGCAAGTCGTAACAGTTGCGTATGCTTTCCCACACGTCTTTTTTCTGAACGCCAGTGGGGTAGCTGGCGGCCGACTGGCTCCACAAGGCATAATAGGTGGATGATGGAGACTCCATGTCATACAGCAGACTCTTCCAATGGAACCAGCGTACATCTCCGTACCACCCCGTCATGAAGTCGTTTCCCGCCGTCCAGTCAGGAAACGCTTGCGGATGGAAATAATTCGGAATGTTGTCGTAGCACGCCTGCATGGTCTTCTCGGTCATGTTGGCCGTTTTATACATATCGTCGATAGTCGCCGTGTTGCCAGGCACGACATCCAGGAAGTCACAGGCTGATAGCATCAGACCGCAGAGAGCGGCAATGCCTGCCGTCTTATAGTATTTATATCGTTTCATGAGTTGATGTTAATTAATAATGAAATTGAACTCCCACTTTCACGGTGCGTTGCAACGGATAGTTCAGTCCGTTGCCGCTTCCCATTTCAGGATCCCAATCCTTGAATGGAGCGAAGGTGAGCAGGTTGCTTCCGGCCACATACACACGCAGCCATTTGTTGAATGTATAGCCCAGCTCGGCACTCTTCAGTCGCAGGTAGGAAGCGTCGCGCAAATAAAGCGTACTGACCTGTGTGTCATTCGTCTGCGGATTGACCGACAGGCGAGGATATTTGGCATGGGCATCTGGGTTGTCCATGGAGAAATGGTTGTCCACGATGTATTGTGCTATGTTATAGCCCTTGTGGCTGTTATCGGCGAATGGATGCATGTTTTGCATCATCAAGCTTACCTTGGCGCTTCCCTGGAAGAAGAGGTTAAGATCCCATTTCTTGTACTTCAAGGTTCCGCCAAATCCATATACGATTTCAGGAATCTCTGGATTCCCGATGGTGGTAATATCGTTGGCATCTATCTGGTTGTCCCCGTTCAAGTCCTTGTAGCGCACACTACCTACGCCGTAGGAACCAAGCGTTTGCTTAGGCGCCTTGTCCACTTCCTCCTGCGAGGTGAAGATGCCCTCTGCTATATAGCCACGGATACTGTTGATGGGGTGTCCCATTTGTGAGTATGTGGAAAGTATGTTCTCCGGCTCGTCTTTGTCCTTGATTTCATTATGTGCATACGTGAAGCTTCCGTTCAATGTCAATATCAAATCCTTATTGAACGCCTTGTTGTAAGACAAGCCTAAGTCCACACCTCCGTTGTCCACGGCACCAATGTTGCCATAAGGAGTTTGTGAAGAGATACCAATATAAGAAGGAATCGTGTTTCGCTTCATGAAGATGCCGGTACGCTTCTCCTTGAAGAAGTCCACACTCAAGTTGAAGTCATTGAACAAGCCCAGGTCCACACCGATGTTCAGCTTCTTTGATTTCTCCCAGGTGGCATCCTCATTTCCCAGGGTCTTGATTGTAGGACCGTTGAATTTGCTATAATCACCGCTGGTTTGCCACCAGTTGACGGCTTGCCCCAAATTGACAGTCGTGATATAAGGGAAGCGCTTGCTCAATGCGTCATTACCTACCAAACCGTATGTTCCTCTCAACTTCAGGTTGGTCACTACATGCTTGACAGGAGCGAAGAACTTCTCGTTGGAGACAGTCCATCCCAAGGCAATGGCAGGGAAGAAACCGAAGCGGTGACCCTTCTTGAAGTTTTCCGATCCGTTGTATCCGAAAGTGGCCTCCAATAAGTAACGCTCTGCATAATTATAGGTCAAGCGTCCCGCCAATCCTTGCTCACGATAGGGAAGCAGCTTCTGTTGGTCTTTGGTACCGCCCACATCAATACGGGTTTCCTTCATGTGGTAAACGAAAGTAGCGCCCACGTTGTGAAGTCCGAAGCTGCGGGCATAGTCCAATGTGCCTTGCAGCGACCATACACGCTGGGTCGGGTCTTGTCCGGCGTTCGACTGGATGGCTGTGTTGCCATCGGTTCCGATGCTCTGCTCTTCCCATGTATATTGGCCATTCTCGTCTTTCTGAGGATTTATCACCTGGAAATAGTAAGGCTGAATCCAGTTGTTTTGCCAGCTGAAACTATAGTTGTAGAAGGAAGCCAAGGCACTGGCTTTCAATCCCGGCGTGATGAACTTCAGGTCTTGCTCCAGCGAGAAGGCTGTGGTCATATACACATAGCTGCGCTCTGTGTATCCGCTGCTCATCTTGGCGTATGGGTTCACGTTGGCGTTGCCGACATCTGGGCTGTTGCTGTTGCCATAGCGCACAAAGGTGTCGCCCGGCTGTGATGGCAATGTGACGGGGAATGCAACAGGACTTGTCCGCATGCTGGCATAGAAGAAATCCTGCAGCGAATATTCACCCCTTCCATCGTCCGAAGCTGCCCATGGCGAATGATATTGCGTAATCTGCGCGTTCATGTTCAGTCCCATCTTCGTGGTAGGCGTGAGATGTGCGACGACATTGCTCTGGAAGAGGTATTTCTTGCTGTTCAGCCCGACGTCGAGAACCGCCTCTTTCGGACTGCGTGTGATACCGTTTTCGAGGAAGATGCCTGCGTTCATGAAATACTCCAGGAGCTTCGTGCCACCCTTCACCGACACGTTGAGGTTCTGGTTCATGGCTAAGTCCTTGAACAGCAGCTTGTACCAGTTGTTGTTAGGATAAACGTAGGGATTTACGCCATTGCGCGTATTCTCTATCTGCTCGTCGCTGAACGGAGCTGTATATTGATCGAGGGTTCCTGCCAGCATGGCATCGTTGCGGGAAGCCTCGTTGTACATCTGCATGTAGGTAGGACCGTCCGCCATCTTCTGGATGAAGGTTGGCATGGAGACGGTGTTGTCGAAACGTATGTTCACCTGCATCTTCTCGGAAAGTCTACCCGTCTTTGTGTTGATCAAGATAACACCGTTGGCACCACGAGAACCGTAGAGAGAAGTGGCCGTGGCATCTTTCAGCACCGAGAACGACTCTATGGACTCTGGCGGAATGTTATTGAGCATCGTCGAATTGATTTCCACACCATCCAAAAGAATCAGAGGTGCGGTGTTGGAGCCAAACGTGGAGATGCCTCGAATATAGAACTGGGCGTTGTCGTATCCAGGTTCACCTTTGGGCTGGTAAGCGATGAGACCAGGAATCTTACCAGCGAAGGAGGTTGTCAAGCTACTGGAAGTGATGCTCAAGTCCTCTGGCTTCACCGCCTGCACGGCTCCCACCAACGACTCTTTCTTCTGCTTACCGAATCCTACCACGACCACCTCGTCGAGGTTCTTTGCGTTAGGAATCATGTTGAATGAAAGGAATTTCTTGGAGTTGAACTGGATGGTTTTCTTCATGTATCCCACATAGGATGCCGACACGCGTGCTTTTTCATTCGTTACGTTAATGGAAAACAATCCGTCGTTGTCCGTGACAGCCTTCTCGTTCGTACCTTCCACTTGGATGATGGCACCGATGAGCGGTTCTCCATTCTCATCGCATACGAAACCCTTTACCAGGTGCCCGGACTGTGACACATTCTGTGTGGATTCAGCGGCTCCTCTTTGTGCTTGCAGAGGATAGGCCGCGAACGTACTGCCCGAAGAGAGCGCCAGTATGGATAGCAACCACACCAGTCTTTGAGGATTTTGACCTCGTTTTTTTCTTTTCATTTGTGTGTTTGAAGTTAAATAATTGATTTTCTCGTATTTCTTAACAAGGGGCAAAATTAGAACTCTCATGTTGCATGCATATTACATTGGCGTTAAATACCCGTAAAACCTTTTTCTGAGATGTTGAATTATCGAAGAGTATAGCCTTTTTTATGTAACTTTGCTTTGATTTTAAACGTTATAAAAACATGAAGAGAAAAAAACTTATTATTTTGGCAGAATGTCTTGTCGTAAGTGTTACGGCTTCAGCGTTTAACTATACGCCGCTGAACGTAAAGGGCTTGCTGAGATACAAGACACCGGGGAATCCAACTCGTGTGGACACGTTGCGTATGCAACCCTCCCACACCAGCGAGTTTGCATGGGGATCCCACCAATCGCTACCGCTTGTTATCAAGGAAAAAGTGGAGCGAGAGAACGACACATGGAAAATTACAGTCACGCTCAAGGCAAAAAGTGATGTTTATTTCCATTTCGGTCAATGGGTCAATACTGGTTTTCGGCACAAAGACTGCTTGTTTTATCTGCCAGGGTTCTGGTATCGCTTGAACTTGCGCTCTCCTAAAGCAGCGCCATCATTCCACACCTCTGACAGTTGGACGGTGAGGGAAGACCGGCTCAGCACACCGCTGACCGCTATCTATAACAAGCAGGATGGAAAGGTGCTTTCTGTCCTCCGAACGCACAATGAAGGGGTAGATGCTTTGACCGTACAGGATGGACGGGAAACTTTGCTCAGCGGTACGACGACACTTGGATACACAGGTTTCGAGAATCAGGCTGATACCGCTGTGCTGAGCTTTGGCTTTCCTTATCAGGAAACGCCTAAGTCGTATATACGTAAGTTAACTTTGGCTTCCCCTGTACAAGCATTTCAATACCTCAAAAAAGGGCAGACTTTGAATCTCTCTTGGGAATTGCATGAGACCACAGCTACAGACTATGCGGATTGTATCAGTAAAATGTGGAATTATAGCTATGACACCCAAAAACCTCAGCCTCTTGGTTCCACTCCTTCCACTCCCGTTGTCAAAAAAATACTGAGCCAATATTTCAAAGACAGCTATGTGGAGAACAAGGATTTGTGCTACTTTGCCAGCCCAGGCATGCGAGTTGACGATTGCAAGCATAAGCCGGTGGCCGAGGTGGGATTCGTGGGGCGTACCTTGCTGAACGCCTTGAATGCACTTGAATACGGAGAGAAAAGCGGAGACCAAGATTTGACGGAGAAAGCCCGTCGCATTTTTCAATCGTACTGTGCTCACGGATTCACCTCGAAAGGATGGCTAAGGGAATGGGTGAATGTGAACAATCGGAAGGAGAAGGGAGCGTTCACCATCCGCCGTCAGTCGGAAGGACTCTATGCGCTGCTTTATTATCTGGACTATGAGCGCAGCAAGGGAAGAAAGCATCCTGAATGGGAGAAAAAAGTGGATACCTTGTTGAAGCAATTGCTTGGTCTGCAACAAAAAGACGGCAGCTTTCCCCGTAAGTTCCATGAGGATTTGACCGTTGCGGATGCCTCTGGAGGAAGTACTTCTTGCGTCACTTTGCCTTTGATTATGGGATACCATTATTTCCAGCAGAAGAGCTTTCGTAACGCTGCCCGTAAGTCTATGGTTTACATAGAGAGAAACATCATTTCTCCGTCCGACTATTTTTCTTCCACCCTCGATGCTAATTGCGAGGACAAGGAAGCGTCCCTTTATGCAGCCACAGCCGCCTATTATATGGCTTTGGCAAGTAAAGGAAAGGAACGTGCGCATTATCAGCAACTCATGCGCAAGGCCGCCTATTTCGCCTTGTCGTGGTACTACACCTGGGACGTGCCTTTTGCCGCAGGAGAGATGTTGGGCGATATGGGATTGAAAACGAGAGGATGGGGCAATGTGTCCGTGGAAAACAACCATATCGATGTGTATGTCTTTGATTTTACGGATGTGTTGGCTTATCTGTCGCAAGTGTTCAAGGACAAACGGTTCGAAAACTTCGGGGAAGTCATCCGCAGTTCGCTCCTCCAGTTGCTTCCTTACGAAGGGCATCTTTGTGGCGTGGCGAAAGAAGGATATTATCCCGAAGTGGTGCAACATACAAATTGGGATTATGGCAAGAACGGAAAAGGTTTCTATAACGACATCTTCGCACCAGGATGGACGGTGGCGTCGTTGTGGGAAATGCTGACACCTGGAAGGGCGGCATCTTTCTTCCGCTAAATATCTTGCTATGAGATGAGGACAATGTGATGAGGCTCTATAACGCAAAGAGGATGTGGCAAAAAGTCACACCCTCTTTTTTTGATTTCCTCCAAAAATGTTTTTAGTATTTTAGCTTTCCTTCTGCTATTTTCTTGGCTTCCACAGGCTTGTCGGTGGTGATGAAGTCAACCCCGGAAGCCACGCATTTCTGTATCTCCCTCATATCGTCGATGGTCCATACGTTGACTTTTAATCCTAAGTCGTGGCTCTGCTTGATCCACTCTGGGTGTCTGTTGAGTGCTCCACCACTATAATCTATGCCAGCGAATCCTTTTGCCTTGATGGCATCGGGGGCCACATTGCCTCCTAAATAATATACTCTGGCCTTTGGATTCTGCTTGATGATTTCCTCGCAAGCGTGCATGCTGAAGGAGATGTAGTCCACTCTGTCTTCCATGCCTGTTTCCTTTACCTGCTTTACGCAGGCGGCCACGCATTTGTCCTCACGTTCTCTGGACTTGTGAGACTTGATTTCGAGGATGAGTTGCAACTTTCCTAATTTCTTGCCTTCCTCCAAGTAACTCTTCAGGGTGGCGAGCTTCTCGCCGTTGGCAAGTTTCATGTTCTTGATTTCAGCATATCTGGCATTTTCGATGATGACTCCGTGGATGTCGTCGTCATGGTTTACCACGACTTCTCCGTCGGTCGTGATGTGTACGTCAAATTCGCTTCCCCATGCTCCTGCCTCATAAGCATTGCGCATGGAGGCAAGAGAGTTCTGGGCTGCGTTTGGACTGTTCCAATAGCCACGATGGGCTATGACTTTGACCTGTGCCAGGCCGGTGGTTGCCATCATGAGCAAACCACACGTTATCACACTTAACTTATTCATGTTGTTTTCTGTTTTGTGTTTGTTTGATTTTTTTTGTCTGCAAAAGTAGTGGTGCGGAATTACAATGCTGTTTCATTGGTATAACGAAAACTTAAAGTTTTTATTACGTTAGTGCTTTGTTTGCCCGTCTTTATAAAAATACTTAAATGTCTGTCTGGTAGTTGTGTAATTTCGTCAATAAGTTTTATATTTGCAAGGCAAAAGTCGTAAAAAACGAATGCAATATAAAAAGAATTTTAAATAGAAGGAGAATTGTATATGATGAATTTGAAAACTTGGATGGTCTGCGGTATGATGCTGTTGCCATCGTTGAGTCAGGCTCAGAATTGCTGTCAAGGTAAGAAGGAGAAGAAATGTGATAAGCAAGAGGTGAAGTCTTGCAGTCAAATGATGAACAATGAGGTGATTCAGACGATTATGTCTCGCCGCTCGATTCGCAAGTACCTCGACAAGCCTGTGGAGCATGAGAAATTGGCACTCATCGCCAAGTGCGGCATCAATGCCCCAAATGGTATGAACAAGCAGCCTTGGGCTGTGCGAGTGGTGGAGAACCAAGACTTCATCAAGGGCACTACCGAGATATTCAAGAAGGAGAATCCCGAGCAGGTGAAGCGCGACCCGAATTTCAAGAACATGTATCGTAATGCCCCTAACATTATCGTCGTGGCTACGCAGAATGGTTTGGGACAGGTAGATGCGGGATTGATGGGCGAGAACATGATGCTTGCCGCCAAGTCGCTCGGCTTGGGTACTTGTTGTCTGGGTGGTCCTGTTCGCTTCTTGCAGACCAGCGATGCTTGCAAGTCTTATCTTGCCAAGCTCAACCTTCCTGAAGGTTACGAGATTTGCTACATTCTCGCCGTAGGCTATCCTGATGAAAGCCCAGAGGCGAAGCCAAGGGATGAGAGCAAGATAGAGTTTATCAAATAGGAATAATAGAGGTCAAGCTGTTGGGGTTCAATGCCAATCAAGCTTGACTTTTTATTGATTGAATGGAAATGGTGTGATGCTTTCTGTGGTAGGACGACGAAGCCCAGTCTTATCTACTTTAGAAAGTAGATGGGCGAGTGATGCGTGCCATCCTTGCCCGTAATCTTCTTGTCGGGATTATTCTCGGGCATTCCTAATCCAACTGACAAGGAGAAATAGCCGATTTCGGGGATGTAGAATCGGCATCCTTGCGAAAACTCTTCTACAGCTATGTCGTGAAGCTCGCATAGCACAGCGGCTACATCGCCTTTGGTGAGTGAGCATCTGTTTTGTATCTTGGTCTCCAATTCTTTGGCTGTCAATGGCTCATGTTGCTTGATTCGGACATACTTGCGGCGCTCGCCAGAGCCTATTGCATTCTGGATGGAGTAGATGTCGTACTTTAATTACATAGTCATTATGTTTTTAGAAGCATATCCTATGGTTGGCATAGGAACGTTTGTTGATATTGTGTTGCAAATATATATAATAATGTAATAACTTGTTTCTTTTGATGTAAAGATTTAGCTTTATTTATCTTTTGACAATTGCCATATGGTCTTTTGGCAACTGCCATGCTATTTTTTGGCAATTGTCATAAGACCTTTCGGCGATTGTCAGAACATTGTAAGAAGAGGTTTCTGGCACCATGATAGATAGTTCTTTGCATCGCAATAAATAGTTCTTTGCATCATGAAGATTAGCTTCTTGCATGATAAACGCAGACTTCTTAGCTTTTTTATTCCATATTTTCTTTGGAGGTTTTCAAAAATAATCTTATCTTTGTCAACGTAATAATTACTAAGTCGGAAAAAGAGAAATTAATGAAGAAGATATTAAATCCATATTTGAATAAGGAGGGATACAACTGCGTATGCTGTTCCCCAAACAATCCCATCGGATTGCATTTGGAGTTTTGGGAAGATGGTGATGATGTGCTAACTATCTGGCATCCTGGCGAGAACTACCAGGGATGGGTGAACACATTGCATGGCGGAGTCATCGGTATGCTGATGGACGAAGTGGCTGGTTGGGTCATCAACCGCAAACTGCAGACCACTGGCGTAACGATGCAACTCAACGTGAAGTACAAGAAGCCTGTGATGACCACCGATTCGCAGATTACCATTCGTGGGCGTATCACCAACCAGCGACGCAACATCGTGACTATCCAGCTTTCGCTCGAAAACTCGAAAGGCGAGGTTTGCGATGAGGCTGAGGCCATTTACTATACCTTTGGCGAAGACAAAGCCAAGGAAATGGGATTCGATGGTTGCAAGGTCGAAGGTGAGGAATAATCAAAAATAATAAAAGATGGAAACATTCAATGAAGTAATATCTGGCAATCAACTGGTATTGGTTGATTTCTTTGCGACATGGTGCCAACCGTGCCAGATGATGCACCCTGTGTTGGAAGACTTGAAGAAGACGGTGGGCGACAAGCTTCGCATCATCAAGGTGGATGTGGATGCTCACAACGATGTGGCTTCCCAATA
>DJOI01000052.1:21950-22152 GCA_002439605.1 Candidatus Segatella mututuai
GCTCTGTTCCTACGCTGATGCTCTTCCGCAATGGCGAAGTGTTGTATCGGGAGAGTGGAGCCATGTCGAAGGCCGACTTGATGGCGTTACTCGATCCGTTTATGTAAAATCGTATTTTTTTGGGGAGTGAATAGGGATAGATATAAAACGGAATAAACGGAGTAAATAAATTAAACAAAATAAATAAATTAAACAAAACAAA
>DJOI01000087.1:0-2003 GCA_002439605.1 Candidatus Segatella mututuai
GTTGGTGACCGTCTTTATGTCTATACCGGTCATGATGAGGACAAGGCTGATTTCTTCTGGATGAACGAATGGCGTGTCTATTCCACTACTGATATGGTGAACTGGACAGACCATGGTTCGCCTCTCGACCTGAGTTCCTTCTCCTGGGCAGATGACCGTGCCTGGGCTGCGCAGACCATCGAACGCAATGGCAAGTATTATTGGTATATTTGCGCCCATTCCAAGTTGACGGGCGGTATGGCGATTGGTGTGGCTGTGGCAGACTCGCCAACAGGACCTTTCAAGGATGCCATCGGAAAACCTCTCTTCGACAATGGCAGCTGGGATAACATAGACCCAACCGTTTGGCTCGATGATGATGGACAGGCTTATCTCTATTGGGGAAATCCACATCTGTATTATGCCAAGCTCAATGAGGACATGGTGAGTTTCAAGGGTGGCGTTGACCCTAAGGAGGCTGTGGATGCAAAAAGAGAAGTGGGCAGAATCCACATGACCGTGGATGGCTTCGGCGCTCCTGATGTCGAGAACCGAGATTCTACCGTGAAATACAAGGACAATTATACCGAGGGACCTTGGTTTATGAAACGTGGCAAGAACTACTATATGCTCTATGCGGCAGGAGGTGTGCCTGAGCATATCGCTTATTCCATGAGCAAGAAACCGCTTGGACCTTGGAAGTACAAGGGAGAAATCATGCCTTTGGAAAAGACGGGCTCCTTTACCAATCATTGTGGAGTAACCGACTATAAGGGCAAGTCTTATTTCTTCTATCATACAGGTAAGTTAGGTGGTGGATTTGGCAGAAGCGTGGCTGTAGAGGAGTTCAAGTACAATGCCGATGGCACGTTCCCTATCATCCACCATACCGATGCCGGTGTGTCGCCTATCGCTACGCTCAATCCTTACAAACGTCAGGAAGCGGAGACCATCGCTTACTCTAAAGGCGTGAAGTCGGAGCAGACCGACGGGACTGGTGTCTATATCTCAGAGATTCACAATGGCGATTATATCAAGGTACGTGAGGTGGATTTCGGAAATGCAAGTCCTCAGACATTTGCCATGTCGGCGGCTTGTAGTTCGCTGGGTGGAACCTTGGAGGTACATCTAGATAAGATAGATGGAGAGAAGGTGGCTTCTGTCGATGTAACCAAGACCGGCGGCTGGGAGAAATTCAAGACTTTCTCTACAAGAATGCAGAAGCAGGTAACGGGTAAGCACGACCTCTATTTTGTATTCAAGGGAATGAAGGGCAGCAAGCTCTTTAACTTCGATTGGTGGAAATTCGAGAAGGATTTTACAAACCCTGTCTTGTGGGCGGATGTGCCTGATATGGATGTCATTAGAGTAGGTGATAATTTCTATATGGTGAGCACCACTATGCATTTGATGCCTGGTGCGCCAATCATGAAGTCGAAGGACTTGGTAAACTGGGAGATGGTAAACTACATCTTCCCTAAGCTCACTGACTCTCCGAAGTATGATATGAAGGAAGGAACTGTATATGGTCGTGGACAGTGGGCTACTTCCTTGCAGTACCATCGAGGCAAGTTCTATGCGCTCTTTGCACCGAACGACAATCCGGGTGGCGAGACTTACATCTGTACAGCCGATGACATAGAGGGCAAGTGGACCATCCACAGCCGTTTGCAGCATTTCCACGATGCAGCTCTTTTCTTCGATGATGATGACAAGGCATACGTGATTTATGCCACTGGCGATATGGTGCAGTTGAACTCAGACTTGACGGCTGTCGTTGAGGGAAGCCATCGCCGTCTCTTCGAGCGTGATGCCGAGGAGAATGGATTGTTGGAAGGTTCTCGCATGATTAAGCACAATGGTAAGTATTATCTCTTGATGATTTCTTGGGTGAACGGACATCCACGTCGTGAGGTTTGCTATCGTGCGGACCACATCACGGGGCCATACGAGAAGAAGGTGATACTCGAAACCGAGTTTGGTGGCTTTGGTGGCGTAGGTCAGGGAACCATTGTCGATGACAA
>DJOI01000087.1:2104-11405 GCA_002439605.1 Candidatus Segatella mututuai
CTCCAACGCTAGAACCTTGTCGCTGGGTAGATGGTTGGCCTATGCTTACAGACGAGAACGGCAAGATACCTACCACCATGCAGAAGCCTATCTTAGGTTATGATAGCAAGGGATTGGTATATAGTGACGATTTCAATAGCGATAAACTTGACTTGCAGTGGCAGTGGAACCACAATCCTGTGGATGATGCATGGTCGCTGACAGAGCGCAAGGGATTCTTGAGATTGAAAACATCTCGCATCTCTCCAAATATCTTCTTGGCTCCAAATACGATCAGTACTCGTACCGAGGGACCAACTTGCGAGGGTATCGTGAAAATGGATGTGAGCAAGATGAAGGATGGAGATGTGGCTGGTCTTTCCGCTTTCCAAAGTGATGCAGCTTTGTTGTCTATTGTGAAGGAGGGCAAGAAGATGTATCTTGTGGGTACCAAGGAGAATGTCTCATTGACCCAAAAAGAGAAAGCTGTGACCGACGTAAAGCGTGAGGAAGTATATCGCCAGGCTTTGAATCTGAAAGCAGATAAAGCCACGAAGTCTAGCATCATCTATCTGAAGATGAACTGTGATTTCCGCAATCATGCAGACCTCGCCAATTTATCGTATAGTGTGGATGGAAAAACTTGGATTCCTGTCATCAAGAGCTTCAAGATGAACTATGATTGGAGTCGCTTCTTCATGGGAACTCGTATCGCCATCTACAATTATGCAACCAAGACGGCAGGTGGATATGTGGATGTGGATTCTTTCGAGTATTCTAAGGGAGAATAACCTTCTTTTTGTGGGGAAGGAATAAAATAAGATGGCAGAAAGTTGAGAATCTGAGATGTTTTTCTTAACTTTGTGCCATCTTTTGTAAACTATCGTATGAACTAATCTGTATTTCTATATTTATGATTCACAAAAATATTCGATGGGAGACCCATAAAAAATGTGACCTGCGACCGTGACTTTCGCTTTATTTTTTGCGCTTAACAGCTGCCTTTGTTTTCGAAGCCTTCTCAGGCGTGGTAAGTGCCTCGTAGATGATCTCCGCCATCTTGCCCGCTCCCTTCTCCGTAGGATGGATACCATCCTGTTGCATCATATCGCTATAATTATATAAGGTGTGGAGGTCGATGAACTGGCACTTATTTTTCTTAGCCAATTTCTGGATGATAGGCATTTCGCCGTTGACGATGACACTGTCGCTGATAGTCCAGCTGTCCTTGAAGGCTGGTATTGGTGAACATAGATAGATCTTTGGCTGGTTAGGCAATGCCTTCAAGGTGTCAATCATCGCCTGCATACTCTGGCGATACTCGTCTGCACCCTTCGCCCAATTATGAGCCTTCGAATCATTGGTACCGAGCTTGATGATGACGATATCAGGGTTGAAAGCTTGCGCATCCTTCCATGCCATCTCTTTCATATAAGGGATGTCACCCTTGTTCATCATAGTACGGGCACTCACACCGAAGTTTTTCACTTCATATCCATCGCCTAATTTCTTCTGCAACTGAGCTGGATAACCTTTGACAGGTGCCATGCCGATGCCATACCCGTCGGTTATCGAGTTGCCAATGCAAGCCACACGTACGGCATTCTCGTTAGGTGACTTATGTGAACGCAGCCACCAAGTGAGGTCGTCCAACATTTGCCCGTGATAAGGGAAGCCATGTTCTGCATCTCGGAACCCCCAACCATGACCGCAAGTAGGATAGATATGCATCGTACACTCATTGCCCTCGTTGCGCATCGCCGAATAGTAAGCTACACCATTGGTTACAGGTGGCACCACCTCATCGTCGCTCGAAAGCAAGATGATGGCAGGAGGGGTGAGATGGCGACGAACAGCCTTGTCGTTAGACCATTCCTTGACCAATTTATTGTCTTTCACTCCCTCTTTACCCAAGAATCCATAGCTTGAACCAGCATGTCCCTTCTGAGGATCCATCGAAATGACAGGATAGAAGAGAATGGAGAAATTAGGACGAGCATCATACTCGGCATGGGTGCTGACCGATGAAGCCAAGTGGCCACCAGCCGAAAAGCCCATGATGCCCACATCCTCCTTATTAATACGCCATACGGCTGAGCTATCCCTTACGGTACGCATCGCCTGATAAGCATCGGCTAAAGGAACATTTCGGTTACCATTAGGCATACGGTACTTCAAGACGAAGAATGCAATACCCTGCTTGTTGAAATACTCTGCCCAGTCGTACCCTTCATGATTGAGGGCCAGATGAGAATAGCCGCCACCAGGGCAGTCGACCACAGCTCTTCCCGTAGGGTTTTGTGGCAAATAACATGTCAGATTGCTTTCTCCATCAGGCGTAAGATTGAGCACAAACTTTTTTGCTGTCGACTGGGCTGACGAGGTAAGCACAGCCATCAGACAGACCATAGATAACAACATCTTCTTCATAACTACATTGTTAGGTTGATTTGTTTTTTGTTGTCAGCAAAGGTAAGAATAATAGCAAAACTGCTTATTACCTTAGATTTTGATTAATCAAAGAAACCTGGCTGATGATACTTGATACCCAATTCACGGTCTACCGTAGCAAGAATACCTTGCACCTGCCCCATGGCGAACATACGTCCCAAGAAACTGTATCCAGCATTGTATCCACGGTTCTCGTCGCCGAGCATACACATACCATGATCCACACGCATAGGCAAGTTGGGATTCACCTTCTCGAAGATGCGCGCCAACTCTATCAAGTCGGCACGGCCACCCAAGTGACTTGCCTCCGTAAAGTCGCCATTCTCAAAGATGTGGCAAGAGCGCATGTGAACGAACCATGTTCGGTCGGCATATTTACGAGCCAGCTCTACCACATTATTATGGCTGCCTGCCGAGAGAGAACCTGCACAGAAGGTAAGTCCATTATGCTTATTGTCTACGGCCTTGAGGAACCAGTTGATGTCTTCATCACAAGTCACGATACGTGGCAAACCCAAGATTGGGAATGGAGGATCGTCAGGGTGCACGCACATATACATGTCACACTCTTCGCAAGTAGGCATGATGGCATCGAGGAAGTAGCGCATATTTTCACGCAACTGTTCCTTGGAAATGCCTTTATAACGGCTGAGCAATTGACGGAACAACTCTACAGGATGCTTGTCTCCCTCCTTAATATTACCGTTCACGAAGCCCTGCGTCTTCACGATGATGTTATCCACCAGCTTATGATCATCTGCAGGCGTCATTTTTTCCTTCAGTTCTTCTACCTCCTTCAAGATATCACGACCCATCGCCTGGCCCTTTGCCTGCCAGTCGTCCTCAGCCCCCTCACGCTTCAAGATATGAATGTCGAAGTAAGCAAACTGTGGAAACGAAAAGTACAAACTGGTACTCCCGTTGGGGTTATCGTGAAACAGGTCTGTACGTGCCCAGTCGAGCACCGGCATGAAGTTATAACAGATGGTATGAATACCTTCGAGTGAAAGGTTTCTGAGACTTTCCTTGTACCGTTCTATCTGCTCATCCCTGTCGGCACCCGCATACTTGATGCTCTCTACCACAGGAAGAGACTCCACCACGCTCCACCTCATTCCATAGCTTTCGATGTACTCCCTCAGGTCACGGATTTTCTCGCGGGTCCACACCTCGCCATTAGGCACATCGTGCAAGGCAGTAACAATACCTTCTACCCCAATTTCCTTCAACATGGCCAGAGTGATTTTGTCGCTCTTGCCAAACCATCTCCAAGTTCTTTCCATAATGCTTATTGATTCTGTTAAATGTTATTTGCTTCGTTATCGTTTTTAAATAATCCCTATTAAGACAACCATCGATTGGAACAGAGAGTTCACTCCAGATTGCCAGACATAGGATATCTTTTGCAAAGTTAAGCATTTTATCTGAACACAAGATGTCTTTTCGTCTAATTTATTGCATTTTAATACAAATAAGTTTGGTAATTGTAGCTTTTTTACTAAATTTGCAGAACGAATGAACAGTCAACATAAATTTAACGCATTATGAAACAGTTTTTCAAGAGCGTGGCAGCCACCGTCGTGGGCATCTTTGCCTTTGGCATCATCATTGGCATTTTTGCTTTCATCAGCCTGTTAGGTATGCTGATGAGTGGCGACAAACCTTCGCTGCGCGACAATTCGGTCATGGTCATGAAGCTGCAAGGCATCATCAACGAGCAAGGACAAGAGGACGTGATGGGGCAAATCACGGGTAACTCTTTCAGCCAATTGGGGCTGAACGAAATACTCTCTGCCATCAAGAAGGCAAAGAACGAGGACAAGATAAAAGGTATCTATTTGGAGCCCGGTGCGCTCATCACCGACTATGCCACCTTGCAGGAAATACGCAAGGCACTCGAAGATTTCAAGAAGAGTGGCAAATGGATCATTGCCTATGGCGATGCCATGACGCAAGGCAGCTATTACCTGGCATCGGTAGCCAACAAGGTGTATCTCAATCCAGAAGGATCGATAGATTGGCACGGATTGGCATCTCAACCCATGTTCCTGAAAGACCTATATGCAAAGTTTGGCATCAAGTATACGGTAGTGAAGGTGGGAAAATTCAAGAGTTACACAGAACAGTACACCGAAGACAAGATGAGCGATGCGAACCGAGAGCAGGTTTCGCGCTATATCAACGGTCTGTGGCAGCAGTTGCTTACAGACGTGTCCAAGAGCCGGGGCATCAACAAGGACTCGCTCAACCATTATGCCGATGGTTTCGTGGCACTCGAAGATTGCAAGTTACTGAAAACTCGCAAGATGGTAGACGGTTTCTGCTATTACGACGAAATTAGGACCTTAGTGAAGAAACAACTTGGCATTACGGACAACAGGCACATCCGACAGGCAAGCATCAGCGAGGTGAATGCCGCCGTAGAAGACAAATGCAAAGGAAGCACCATTGCTGTATATTACTGCCAGGGAGGCATTACCCAGCAGGCCACGACAAGCCTGTGGGGTGGCGAGCAGCAGATTGTAAGCAGCAAGGTTATTGCCGACCTGGACGACCTTGCAAAAGACGAGGATGTAAAGGCTGTGGTAATACGCATCAATTCTGGAGGCGGCGATGCCTATGCCTCCGAACAGATATGGAGGGCCGTGAGCCAGCTTAATAAAAAGAAACCTGTGGTTGTTTCGATGGGAGGAATAGCAGCATCGGGAGCTTACTACATGAGTATGGGAGCACGTTACATCATGGCGCAACCTACCACCCTTACAGGAAGCATCGGTATTTTTGGTGCCTTCCCCGACATGAGCGGCCTCATCACCCAAAAATTAGGAGTTAAGTTCGACGAAGTAAAGACCAACCGCAACAGTGGATATTTGGGCGCTCTGACGGCTCGCCCATTCACCCCGGAAGAGCTGGGCTACCTGCAGGCATACGTCAACCGGGGCTATGCGCTTTTCCGCAAACGCGTGGCTGAAGGCAGAAAGATGTCTACCAGCGAGGTGGAGAAAATAGCACAAGGACGAGTTTGGCTCGGAACAGATGCCAAGAGCATCAAGCTAATCGATGGCTTTGGCGGACTGTATGACGCAGTAGCCAAGGCTGCACAGCTGGCAAAGATAAAGGATTACCATACAGACGAGTATCCATTACCAGCAAGCTGGATGGACCAGCTACTCAACAATGCTGCCAATGGAGGCGGCAACTATCTCGATGAGCAATTGCGCCTTACCTTGGGGGAGTTGTACACTCCATTCATGTGGCTGCGCAACATCAACGAGCACGAGCCCATACAGGCCTCACTGCCCTACGTACTCAACATCAAATAAAAATCATCCCATCATAAATTAAGGTGTAGACAAATATGACGATCGGGTACAGGCATATACTGCGACATGGCATACCAATATATAAAGAGGTGTAAATAACCAAAATGAGAACTGAAGGAGATCTTATCAAAATAAACGAATGGCTCATCCCGTTGAGCTGGCTATACGCCATCGGCGTACGCTTTCGCAACTGGCTCTTTGACGTGGGAATCAAGCGTAGCAGGACTTTCAGTCTGCCCGTCATATCCATAGGCAATATCACGGTAGGCGGGTCTGGCAAGACTCCGCATGTAGAATACCTCGTCCGATTGTTGCACGACAAGATGAAGGTTGCTGTTCTCTCTCGCGGATACAAGCGAAAAAGCAGTGGTTATGTGCTGGCTGACAAGGAAACAGCGATGGAAGAGATAGGCGACGAACCTTTCCAGATGCACCAGAAATTTCCCGACATCTATGTGGCTGTCGATACCAAGCGGGTAAGAGGAATAGAACATCTGCAGTCTGACGAAGAGACAAAAGATGTGGACGTTGTGTTGCTCGACGATGCCTTCCAACACAGATATGTGAAACCAGGTATCAACATTCTGCTGGTAGACTATCACCGTCTCATCATCTACGACAAGATGCTGCCCGCAGGAAGACTACGCGAACCTCTCAGCGGAAAGAACCGTGCCGATATCGTGATTGTAACGAAGTGTCCGAAAGACCTTCGACCCATGGAGTTCCGTGTTCTTACAAAAGCCATGAGCCTCTATCCGTTTCAGAAGCTCTACTTCACATGCATTGACTATGACGATGCGAAAGGGCTCTTCAATGGGAATACTCGCTCACTCCAGGAGTTGCGCCAACAGCACGTTCTGCTCCTCACGGGCATAGCATCTCCCAAACAGATGGAACACGACCTCAAACCTCACGTGGGCGACATCAGAAATCTTCTGTTTGGCGATCATCATCTGTTTAAACCACGAGACATCAAGCTCATCAACGACACCTTTGAGGCCATGCCTCAGCCACGCATCATCATCACAACAGAAAAAGACGCCGTGCGACTGAAGGAAACCGAAGGACTCAGCGAACCTGTAAAGCAAAGCATCTATGTACTGCCCATCAAGGTAAGCTTCATGCTCGACCAAGAAGAAAACTTTAACGAAAAAATCATTAGCTATGTACGAAAAAATTCAAGAAACAGCATCCTGGCTAAGAGAAAGGATGTCCACAAGTCCAAAGACCGCCATCATTCTGGGAACGGGGCTCGGACAATTGGCTTCAGAAATAACTGACAGTTACGAATTTCCATATAGCGAAATTCCGAGCTTCCCAGTCTCTACAGTAGAAGGCCATGCCGGAAAGTTGATTTTCGGCAAGTTGGGCGGCAAGGACATCATGGCGATGGAGGGACGTTTCCACTTCTATGAAGGTTACAATATGAAAGAGGTGACTTTTCCTGAACGCGTAATGTATGAGCTGGGCATAGAAACACTCTTTGTAAGCAACGCCTCTGGTGGCATGAATGCGACCTTCAACATCGGCGACTTGATGGTCATCGACGACCATATCAACTTCTTCCCTGAGCATCCGCTACATGGCAAGAACTACCCTACAGGTCCTCGTTTCCCCGACATGCATGAGGCATACGACAAGAATCTGCGCAACTTGGCTGACAGCATTGCCCTGGAGAAAGGTATCAGCTTAAAGCACGGAGTATACGTAGGCGTACAAGGACCTACCTTCGAGACTCCTGCCGAATATCGCATGTACCGTCTGTTGGGAGGCGATGCCGTAGGCATGAGTACCGTACCCGAGGTCATCGTGGCACGCCATTGTGGCATCAAGGTATTCGGCATCAGTATCATCACCGACTTAGGAGGCTTCGACGTACCCGTGGAGGTAAGCCACGAGGAAGTGCAGAAAGCTGCCAATGCTGCACAGCCTAAGATGACAGAGATTATGCGAGAAATGATTCGCCATTCATAAAAGTGAAGAACGAAGAGTGATGAGTGAAGAATCCAAATGCTTCACTTAACATTTAACATTTAAAATTTAACACTAAAAAAGATTGAATATCGCAAAATTGGGTGAGTTTGGTCTCATTGACCATCTCACAAAAGGATACAAAAACAAAAATACGTCTACAGTTTATGGCGTAGGAGACGATTGCGCCGTGATGCACTATCCCGACAAGGAAGTTCTCGTCACGACCGACATGCTGATGGAAGGAGTTCATTTCGACCTCACCTATTTCGACCTACAACATTTAGGTTATAAAAGTGCCATGGTCAACATCAGCGACATCTTCGCCATGAATGGTACCCCCCGACAAATGACAGTTAGCGTTGCCTTGAGCAAGCGTTTCTCCGTAGAAGACGTGGATGAATTCTACAAAGGCTTGCGTATGGCATGCGATAAGTTTGGTGTAGATATTGTTGGTGGAGACACAACATCATCGCTTACAGGACTTGCCATCAGCATAACTTGCATTGGCGAGGCTGCAAAAGAAGATATTGTGTACCGACATGGTGCCAAAGATACAGATATCATCTGTGTAACGGGCGATTTGGGGGGAGCTTATATGGGGCTACAACTCTTGGAGCGCGAGAAAGCCGTATATTATGGACAGGTAGAAGACATTCGCAAAAAGATGGCACAGGCAAAAGCCGCCAGAGAGACTCAGAAGTTGGCAGCTCTTCACAAGGAATTGGCAGGCATGCGCAACTTCCAGCCCGACTTCTCTGGCAAGGAATATCTGCTTCAGCGGCAACTACAACCAGAGGCAAGAGGAGACATCATAGCCAAGTTGCGAGAGGTTGGAATCCGGCCTACTGCCATGATGGATATAAGTGACGGGCTGAGCAGCGAATTGATGCATATCTGCCAGCAAAGCCATTGCGGTTGCCGCATCTACGAAAAGAACATTCCTATCGACTATCAGACTGCAGTCATGGCAGAGGAGTTCAATATGAACCTCACCACTTGTGCGATGAACGGAGGAGAAGACTATGAATTGCTCTTCACTGTACCTATCGGCGACCATGACAAAATCGAAGAGATGGAAGGCATCAAGCAGATTGGCTACATCACACAGGAATCTCTTGGAAAAATGCTTGTCACGCGCGATGGACAGGAGTTTGACCTCAAAGCCCAAGGGTGGAATCCTCTGAAAGATTAACATGCCAACTATACTTTGGACACTTGAAGGAAGAATCCCATATATCTGTTTCCATGCAACAAAGAAAGACAAGTAACACTTTTTTGTTAATAAATATTAAGCAAGAGGAAAAATCTTTATTTACTCTTGCTTAATTAAAGAAAATATTGTACCTTTGCAACCGCAAAATAAATAACATGGTGCCATAGCTCAGTTGGTAGAGCAAAGGACTGAAAATCCTTGTGTCCCCGGTTCGATTCCTGGTGGTACCACTCCTCCTTTCATTTGGCGGTTTCTGACTTCGGTTAGAGCCGCCTTTCTTTTTGAAAGGAATCTGGAAACAAGCAAGACAAACTATTTACAAACAACTAACACTTTTAGATTATGAAATATCCATGAGATA
>DJOI01000031.1:0-691 GCA_002439605.1 Candidatus Segatella mututuai
GGGCTACGTTTCTCTTTTCCATATATAAGTCTATTGTGTATTTTGTTGAGTTATATTTTAGCTTTTCGTTTGTTATTATTGTCTGAGACTTTCTTTACAGAAATGAAATAGCGAAGACCGCATTTTTTCCCAAACAAATAAACATGTAATTCTTATTCTCCCATTATCCGCTTCATCGCAGCCATCATGCGAAGCTGTTTTGCGGTTGGTCCTTTCTGACCTTTCTCTGCCAAGTCAAGATAGAACTTATAATTGCTTGACAAAGCCTCACGCAGTTCATCGGGCATGAGCATGTGCCATTCCTGCTTTTCCTCATCGCAATAGGTTGCCACCAAATATAGTTTTTGGAGAGTTTATACAGGGTCTTGCGCATCTTGCGAACAACATAGGTATTGGCTCCACCCTTAACGAACTCATCGATGATTTGCAGTTCTTGCTTGTTGAGATTGCTCAATATCTCGATAGGTCTGTTGAGCAGTTCCTGTGCCACTCGGCGTGCCGTCTCGTCCTTCTTCAAGTTCGGACTGACATACAAGTCGAGTTTGTCGCACACTTTCAGCATATTTGCTTTGGTCACTCCTCCAACGAGTTGCACCAAGCGTATGCTGGAATCAAAGGTTGTGGTATCTGGTAAAACAAGCATATCTATTATTCTTCAGTTCATCGTATAAAGGAATTAATCGAAATTCCA
>DJOI01000031.1:721-2307 GCA_002439605.1 Candidatus Segatella mututuai
CCAACAAATCTTCTGCAGTTTCTGTATCTTTCCACATAGCTTATAAATTTTGTAGATTGCCTACTTAATCATTTCTCGACCTTTAAGGTAATCTCATCACCAATGGTTAAGATGACACGCTTAGCGTGATCTTGCTCCAAAGTATGCACTTGATTCTGAATCCAAAGGTAGAATGAGGAGAGGTCGGGATGATGCAAATCAGTATATTGGAAATGCTTGGGTGTGCCATTTGCACTGTCTGTAGTCGTGATTTCCAACAGATACCGAGTGACTGATGAGGTGCAATTCCTCGTCAGTATAACCTGCTTAAGATCTAACATTTCCATGGTTCAATATCTATTCTATTTTCTGTAGGTAAGCCTTGGGAATATATCCTGTCGTGACAGCGCACAATCCTTTGATGCTCACATAAAGTTTATGGTCTTTTTTGATGCGAACGACATAGCCTTCAGCTCCTTTTAAAGGACCTTCTATAACTCTAAACTTATCGCCTTTGGTAAACTTTGGATTATACTCGTCGTAAAAGTCAAGCTCTTCAATGCCAGAAGTAGCGACAATATTGAAAATTTCCACTTCACGCTCTGGAATTTTAGAAGGTTCTTTCATGTTATCTGCATTTTTGCTACGATAGAGCATAACCTTATTGAGAAACTTGCGTTCTGTAGCTTCGGCTTCGACTTTGGTGGTGCGAAAAAGAATTAGAGTTGGCATTATAGGAACTTCCTTAACCAATCTCTTTTTCTTATTCTTGTCCCAATACTCCCTTTTTACATCATAAATGTGTTCTATATTCTGGGATAAAAGATATGCTTTAATAGTTTTTCCTTTTCCAAAAAATATCTTTAAAGCGTACCAATTTTTCTCGTTATCTGGCTGTGTCATTGTTCGTTTTTGCTGTTTTTGCCAAGGCGTACTTCTCATTCCCCCGTGTCGTGAAATCATGTTTCAAAACACTTGGCAAGAAAGGGTTGGTTAGTCTATTTCCGCCACAGGAAACCTCTAATCACAGACGTACTCCTGACCCAAGAGCGTGATAGTCTGCAACCCTCGGAATGATTAGCTGTCCGATTCATTTTATATAAAAATCCTTCCCTAAATCACTCCAGTTCTTCTGAATCTCTATGTAAGAGATACAGAAAACCTCGTAACTCATTGATAATCGGGGGGGTAAATGGTTTTGTCGAAAATATTTACTTAATAAACGTTGAAAATTATTGCACCATATTAAATTTTTAACAATCGTAATTCGTTTATTTCCAATATTTTGCGTATTTTTGTACCAAATTTCTGTATCTCTTACATAGAGAATCAGAAGATTGGTTCAATTTGGTTCAATCTTCCATATCCCTTATTTTTATTCACTTTCGTTCATATCGCTGTCAATATTTTAGCATTGGCATCGTCCACTTCTGAGGATTGGATGGAGCGGAGATATATCTGAGTGGTGACCTCGGAGTTGTGCCCCAAAGCCTCGCTGATAACAGAAATAGAGATATTTTTGTCTCTTGCTGCCGTTGCCCAAGAATGGCGTGCGACATAGAGGGTGAGCTTGCCTTTGATGCCTATCTTCGCACCTAACTTTTTGA
>DJOI01000031.1:2485-4936 GCA_002439605.1 Candidatus Segatella mututuai
TGTTGGTACTTATCGACTATATTCTGCATATCTTTCTCCCATCGGATAGAGAGGCGTTGACCCGTCTTGCTTCGGATGTAAGAGACGTAACCGTCTTTGAGGTCGGACTTGCGCAAATGTGCCAAGTCGATGAAAGAGATGCCACGGAGATAAAAAGACATCAAGAAAGTGTCTCTTGCCAATTCTTGTTTGGGAGTGAGTTTATTTGCGTCATGAGTCGTATTAATAGTATTTAGGTGCTTGATTTGGCTGACGCCTGCTGTAGGAATGGCTCGCTTCTTGGTCTTGGCGATGCCAGTATAGACATTCTTGAAGGGATTCTGTTGCGGGGCTGGGACTAAGCCTTTCTCTATGGCTTTGTTGTAGGTGGCACGAAGAATACGGAGATAGAAAGAACTGGTATTGCTGCATACTTTCGCCACGTTCTTCAGGTATGCCTCGTAGGATTGCAGTTCTTCCGCATCTATCTCTTTGAAGGTGATGTCCTTGTTGTTTTTGAATCGCATGTAACTGTTGAGGGTTGCCTTGTAATGCTGCATGGTGCGAAGTTGCCCATTCTTCAGCAGCAGGGCGATGAGGAGGTTCATGAATGTGAATAACGACTCTGATGTTTTCTTGTTTCTTGCCATAATCTTTGTGTATTTACGATGTTTATAAAATATGATAGGGACATCTCTGTCTCTATTTGAGAAACAAGATGTCCCTATAATATAAGGTATTAGAGTCGTCTGCTCGTATATACACGTTGTGGCGGTTGATGATTGGATTTCTCCGCATGTGGCTCTGATTCTTCTTGCCCCCCCTATAAAGGAAAGAAATATTTGTATATTTGCACCCAAATTGAAAAATAAACATAGAGAAAAGAATTGAGATAAGCAAACTTTCAACCAACATTTTAGGAAATATTGGCTTGCCTATACCTAAAGACGATATTATATGTGAGTTGAGAAGAGAAGAACTTAGAATAATTCGCACAACAGATTCCGCACATCTTGCACAATAAAATAAACTCAAATTGCACAACAGAAAAGGAATAACTTGCACAATAAAAAAGATACAATCTGCACAATGTTTTATCGTTTTTAATTATTTTTGATAGGATAACCAATTGTATTTCATTATTTTTCCGTATTTTTGCGACAAATTAAAAAGCGAATAAAAATATGAAAAATACAATACAAGAATAGCAGACAAAATGCTTGACAGAATGCTATAAGGAGTAGGTGCCGTATTGATACAAGGACTGAAATGGTGCGGTAAAACAACAACCGCAGAACAACATGCCAAAAGTATCGTGTATATGGATGACCCAGACTATATGGAGCAAAACATAGAACTTGCAAGCCTATCCCCTAAAAGATTACTTGAAGGTCATACCCCTCGTCTCATTGACGAATGGCAACTTGCACCACAACTTTGGGATGCAGCCCGTTTTGAAATAGACCATAGAGGAGAACTTGGCCAGTTTATTTTTACAGGCTCTGCAGTCCCAGCAGACAACAACAAGATTCATCATACAGGAACTGGTAGATTTGCATGGTTGACGATGAGAACCATGAGTCTTTTCGAGTCTGGAGAATCCACAGGAGAAGTCTCTCTCAACAACTTGTTTGACAAACAAGAAATATTTGGAACAAATACCCTAAACATAGACTCTTTGGCTTGGCTGATTTGCCGAGGAGGTTGGCCGCAAGCAACAACTGTCAATAAAAAAGTGGCTCTTGATATGGCTTACCGCTATTAACAACCAAGATGAATGCTCCTTCTTTCCTCATGGTATTGACAGGAACCTCCAGATACGCCATTCGTCGAGAAGACGGAGTCTATGTTGTTCCCATTGGCTGTCTAAAAGATTAAAGCAATATCCATCGAAAAAACTCACCGCACAACAGCTGGGCGACACTCGCACAACAACTGATTTCCATATCCATTCAACAGTTGTTGCGCAAGCGTACAATAGACATTATCACATCTTCGGCATTTCAATCTCCGGTATTACAAATTCCGCCTCGTCATCTACACTGTTGTTCTCGAAGAACATGCAATAGTAGATAGGCATATAAGTAACCCCATCCTGCAGATATACTCTTTGCTCATTGCTCAGCACCACTGCCTCATGGACATGATACTCAGGTGTCGCCAAGAACTTGTCCAAGGCACTATGAACCGTATAGTCCTTGCCCGACTTAATCTCCAAGGGAAGAACGGTCAAATTACGATAGTCATCTATGAGATAATCCACCTCACCCTTTTGCTTGTTGTCATAATAATGAAGAAAGTTCTCTAAAGTTTGAGTAAATTTGCGCCCTAATATAATCCGTCCTTATTTATCGGATGCAAATATACTGAATTTCAACGAATTACACAAACATTTAGGAATTATTCCGCCATTTTGCCTACCAAAAAGAGGAATTATTCCATCAAAACACACCCCAAAAACAGGAATTATTC
>DJOI01000031.1:5062-8360 GCA_002439605.1 Candidatus Segatella mututuai
GACGAACGATTGCAGTAAAAATCGCCATAAATATGTAAAAAATACAAATTTCATGCTCTCCATAAAAGATTTTTTGTATCTTTGCCCAAAGAAATGAGCATCAAAAAACAAATAAAACATCAAAACAGGACGATTATGGAAACAGGACAGAAATTACCAGAAGTTCTTGGCATAGACCAAGACGGAAAGGAATGGACGCTCGCAGAATTGAGCGGCAAGAAGGTAGTACTTTATATTTATCCTCGCGACTCTACACCTGGCTGCACCAACGAGGCTTGCAACCTACGCGACAATTATCAGAGATTCCTATCAGAAGGCTATGTCGTGATAGGTGTAAGCACCCAGGACGCCAAGAGCCACAAGAAATTCATCGAGAAATACGAGTTACCTTTCCCCCTGATTTGCGATACGGAGAAGAAGCTCGTCACAGAACTGGGTGTTTATGGCGAGAAGAAAATGTATGGCAAGGTGACGATGGGCGTGTTCCGCACCACCTTCATCACCGACGAGAACGGTGTCATCACACGTATCATCGGGCCTAAGGAGATCAAGGTCAAGGAACACGCCAGCCAGATTCTGGGATAAGTTGGGCAACATAGGAAATCACAGACCATCATATATCCTTTGTCATCGTATAACCATCCAAACTTTACGATTATGGAAAAGAACACTATTTTCGACCATATCATGACTCGAACCTCCGTGAGAAGCTATACTTCCCAACCCATCGAGAAAGAAAAGATCGAGATGCTTTTGCGAGCAGGCATGGCTGCACCTTCGGCTTGCAACAAGCAACCCTGGCATTTCGTGGTCATCAACGACCGAAGCATTCTCGAACAAATCCCGTCCTTCAGCCCATACGCCAGCATGGTGAAACAAGCTCCGCTCGCCATCGTGGTCTGCGGATGCCTCGACAAGGGGTTCGAAGGAATCGAACAGGAGTTTTGGATACAGGACTGTTCCGCCGCCACAGAGAATATTCTCCTCATGGCGCACGGTCTGGGACTGGGCGCAGTATGGACTGCCCTCTACCCTCTCAAAGAACGATACGAGGGTATGCAAGCCCTTCTGCATCTCCCCAAGACCATGATTCCGCTCAACACCATCGTCATCGGCTATCCGAAGGAGAATGCCGAGAAGATGAAGGCGAAGGACAAATGGAACGAAAGCAATGTGTCGTATAACAGATATGATGGTTAAGCATGGCTTTCTATCCAATGCATCAAGACTTCGACGACATATTCCTGTTCCTCGCCTGTCAACGCCCTGCCCTTCGGGATATGATGCCATTTCTCCAAGCACCCCCGGCAACAGCAACCTGTGGCATGCTGGGCGATGAAGACCGGAGAAGTACCGTGGCGCATCGGTGTCTGCTTGCCATCGTTGGGGATGACGGCAGGAGCCAAACGCTTGGCGATGATTTGGCGGGCATGCTCCCGGATGGTTGCCAAGCCTTTACTTGCGATGATGTCCTTGTCCTTTTGGTTCAAGTAAAAACTACTCCTGAACTTAGAATGGGACAGACGCAAGAAGAGGGAGGCGATACTGTCGGACGAGATGTAAGGATTCGCAGGAGAAGCATTTCCATCTTTCTCCTGCGAATCCTTTATATTTTTTTCTTCCCCGACTTCTTCCTTAACTACATCGTCGCTCCCTTCCTTAACTTCTTCCTTGGCATCCTTGAGTCCTTCCTCGAAATCAGAAGGAGAAAACAAATCTAATTCTATCGGTTTCTCTGACATAATCTTTGCCTTCAATTTTATTTTCCAAAGGCAAAAGTACTAAAAAATAGCAAACAAACAGATAAAACCAGCAAAAAAGGGGAAATATCTACAGAATAATCGTATCTTTGCACTACAAAAACAGCAGCAAGATGGCAAAGATATTGATAATAGAAGACGATTTGGCTTTTGGAACCATGATACAGACATGGCTTAGGAAAAAAGGATTCGAAGTGGAAAAAGCCACGTCGGTTGGTGCTGCCTTGAGATTGTTGCAAGAAGACAGCCAGCGCGATTTGATTCTCTCCGACCTCAGACTGCCTGACCACGATGGACTTACCACACTGAGATGGCTTCACAAGCAGGGGCTCCACATACCCTTCATCGTCATGACAAGTTACGCCGAGGTACAGAACGCTGTACTCGCCATGAAATCGGGAGCCAACGACTATGTGGCAAAACCTTTCCATCCCGATATTCTGTTAGAGAAAATCAACGAGGCCATCAAGCAAGCCGCATCGGCACCTGTTCCGGAATACTCTACCGCCGCACCTACCCAGCGAGAAACCCCTCGGCAAACCACCACACAGCCCGACGAAGACGAGGCTCCCAAATACATAGAGGGCAAGAGCGAAGCCTCACGGCAACTATATAAATATGTGGCGCTCGTAGCCCCCACCCCCATGTCGGTACTGATACTCGGGGCAAGCGGCACAGGCAAGGAATATGTGGCGCATCGCATACACGAGTTGAGCAACCGTGCCGACAAGCCTTTCTTTGCCATAGACTGCGGAGCGATACCAAGAGATGTGGCAGCATCCGAATTCTTTGGCCATGTGAAAGGTGCCTTCACAGGAGCCGAGCAAGACAAGAAGGGCGCATTCGAAGTGGCAAACGGAGGCACGCTCTTCCTCGACGAGATGGGAAACCTGAGCTATGACGTGCAGGTACAGCTCCTGCGTGCCCTACAGGAAAGAAAAATAAGGCCCGTGGGAAGTACGCAAGAAATCGACATCGACATACGGCTGGTTTGCGCTACCAACGAAAATCTGGCGCAAAGAGTGGCCGAGGGGCAGTTCCGCGAAGACCTTTTCCACCGCATCAACGAGTTCACCATCTATATGCCCGAACTGAAAGACCGTGGCACGGATCTCTTTCTCTTCGCCAATCTCTTCGTCAAGCATGCCAACAAGGAATTGGGACGGCACGTGCTCGGCTTCGACGACAAGGCATCAGAGATGATAGCTTCGTACAGTTGGCCCGGCAACTTGCGAGAGCTCAACAACGTGATGAAACGTGCCACCCTGTTGGCAAAAGGCGACTATATCGGTGTGGCGGAACTTCAGCAAAGCATGAGTCACCTGCAGCAACCCACCGAACCCCTGACGTTGCACGACGAACAAACCGAGCAGCAACGCATAGAGGCTGCCTTGAAAGCCACAAATGGCAACAAGAGCAAGGCTGCACAACTGTTGGGAGTGGACAGAAAGACCCTTTACAACAAAATCAAGAAATACGAATTATAGCATGGTGCGAGTTTCGCACATCCCTGTGCGAAACCAACGCCATGCGCCATT
>DJOI01000031.1:8425-11288 GCA_002439605.1 Candidatus Segatella mututuai
TTCCACAACTTTTTGGGGAAATATTCCACACTCTTTCCACACATTCCACACTTCCACACTTTTTGGCATTCCCATGCCAAACACTGATTATCAGACACTTAACATAATTTCTCCATTTTTGGCACGCTGATTGTGATATTAGTTAGTGAACTCGCAAACGAACTGAATGTTCAACGAGAGTTTCAACAGAGAATAAAAAACAAAAATAATATTAACAATTTAAAACATTACAATTATGAAGAAGTTATTTTTCGCAGTTATCGCAGCAGCATTCGTTTTCGTATCAGCAAACAACGTATTTGCAAGTAACAAAATGAGCAACACATCAGCTTACGAGCCAACAGACACAGTAGCTCCTGCCGACACGACAGAGACACCAGCCGACACTACTACACAAAAACCAGCAGAAGCAAGTCTGGCCATGTCACTCAGCGACAGCGAACCTACCGACACCGTAGCTCCAACAGACACTCCTGCTCCCGCCGATACAACAAAAGCTCCTGCCGACTCAACAGCAGAACAGGCTAAGTAAGCCGCTCCATCTTCAATAAACAGTATACATGCAACTTTTAAAATGAAAATATCTTGTCTTCTCTTCTGAAGGCAAGATATTTTTTTGTATTTTTGCACCATGGTAAAAAACAACATTCCTCTCAAAGTCGCCTTAGGATACGCTGCTGTGGCCGTGGTCATGTTTTTGGCGGTGGCGCTCGTATACAGCAACACGCAGTCCATCCTGAACATAGACAAGGCTTCTCGCGACTATACACATAAGCGCGATATGGCCGACAGTTTGGCGTACAGCCTGCTCGACGTGAGCAACAACGAGCGTTCCATCTACATGGAAGCATCGGGAAACTGGGAAGAGCTCAACCACTCCATACAGGAAGCCAAGATACAGACGCTCAAACTCAAGGCGTTGGAAAACGACTCCTTGCAGAGAGCGCGTATGGACACCCTCGTCAGCCTGCTCAACCTGAAGCAACTCAACCTGAGGCAACTCAGAAAGGCTTTGAGAGAAAACAACCATGAAAACTTCCTTTACGAGAAGGTGTCCAACCTAAGTAGCGGAAAAGACTCGGTAGTGGTGCACCCCAAGACAGCACAAACCCATGAGAACAAAAGAACAACCGTAGAGGTGGTGAAAACCAGGAAAGGCTTTTTCCGCCGGCTCGCCGATGCCTTCAAGAAAGGCACCACCGACACCATAGCCGTGCATAACGATGTAAACCAAACTACCACCGACTCGGTTTCCACACCTGTCGACATAGCCGAAGAGGTGGCGCAGGTGCTGTCGCAGATAGGACGGGAAGACAAGCAGAACACCCAGAAAAAGGAAAAAGCAGTAAACAGAGAGGTGAACGACCTGCAAAAAGTAAACGCCCAACTTGCCAAGCGTACCTCCCACTTGCTCAACACCATCCGCCAAAGCGAGATGCGGTCCATGCAGCAGGCATTGGTAAAGGCCATCAATGCACGCCAGTCGCTTTTGTATCAGATCACGCTCATGGCGCTACTTGCCATGACCGCCGCCGTAGTATTGCTATGCTATATTTTCAAGGACACGAAGAAAGAACGCATCTATCGCGAGAATCTGGAAGATGCCAACGCCGAGATTCAACGCGTCATGAACCAACGCGAGAGACTCCTCCTTACCATCACCCACGACATCAAGGCTCCTGCGGCTTCCATATCAGGGTTCATCGACCTGATGAGAGAACATGTGAGCGATGAGAAAGGCAAGAACTACATCAACAACATAGCAAGTTCTGCCAGCCATTTGTCAAGATTGGTGGCTTCGCTCCTCGACTATCACAAACTGGAAAACGGCTTGTTGGAACTGCACCCCTCTACATTCTCGCCTGCCACGCTCGTACGGCAATGCACCGAGGGCATGAGGATGCAGGCTGAGAAAAAGAACCTGGCGCTCAGTTTCTCCTATCAAGACATGGCGGCAGAGCGGCAAGGCCTGGCTTCTGACGATGCCACAACCACCTATCAGGCAGATGCTTTCCGCATCCGACAGGTGTTGGACAACCTCATCAGCAACGCCATCAAGTACACCAAGAAAGGAAAGGTTACCGTTACCGCCCTCGTCAAGCCCACCCCGTCTACAGGCATCTGCCACCTTATTATAAAAGTGACGGATACGGGCATGGGCATGACTACCGAGGAAAGCCGAAGGGTGTTCCAGGCTTTCACACGACTCAAGGATGCACAGGGCATAGAAGGCACAGGCTTGGGACTGTCCATCACCCATGAGCTCGTCAGCCTCTTGGGCGGTCAGATTAGCTTGCAGTCTGAAAAAGGCGTGGGCTCTACCTTTGCCATCACCATACCCATCAGGCAGAATCCTCCTTCGCCCAAGGAAGCCGCAACGGATAAAACGGACGAGAAGCAAGCCATAAGTGCCTGCAAGCCCTGTGCCACCCTGCCACAAGTACGCCTGCAACCCCTTGCCAACCATAAGATTCTGATACTCGACGACGACCATCTGCAGTTGCAGTTGCTCCAGGAGATACTGCACCGCAAGGCTAACGACGACTGGCAGATATTTGCATGCCAGCACGTCACCGAGGCACTCACCATCCTGCACGACGAACAGCCCTCCTTGATGTTGATGGACATAGAGATGCCCGAGATGAACGGAACAGAAATCATCCGCATGATCAATCATAGCGACATGAAGGTGATAGCCATGACTGCCCACGACATCAGCATCAAGGAAGAGCTGATGGAGGCTGGCTTCGACGGTTGCCTGTTCAAGCCCTTCCGCCCCGAGGCTTTGGAGAACTTGTTGGCCTCTGCGGCACAAGCGCCTGAGAAAGAAAATGCTGCCGCAGAAGCATCTGTGAAAGAAGCA
>DJOI01000031.1:11374-17416 GCA_002439605.1 Candidatus Segatella mututuai
CTGCCAAGGAAAAGCTGTCTGCCATTTTGACCTTTGCCGGAGGCGACAAAGAAGCCGAGAGGGAGATAATGAAAACCGTGACGACAGAGATGGAAACTTACCGGGATGCATTGCACAAGTATCTGCCTGCCGCAGGAAAGGACGAGGAAGCCCAGGAGGAGATGAGCCAGGAAGCCAAACAGGATGTTGCAAGAATAGTCCACAAGCTGCAACCCATAGCCAAGATGTTGCAAGCGGAATGTCAACAGCAACTATTGGCTCTCTCACCCGAACATATCGGAGAACAGGAGGACAAAAAAATCCGAGCATACATCCAGGATGTCTGCGACGACTTGGGAAATATGCTCGGAGAACTGAAAGAAAATCTTTCCGAGTGACAACCTCTTACAGTTCCACCGTGTCTATGTGGAACTTCATCAGCCCCGCCGGAACCTTCACCATCACCTCGTCGCCAGCCTTCTTGCCCAAGAGAGCCTGGGCTATCGGCGACTTGATGGAGATCTTTCCTTCATGAAGGTCTGCCTCGTGAGGGTTCACGATGGTGTAGGTCATGCTGCACTTGTTGGCTACATTCGTAATCTTCACTTTGCTAAACAGCCCCACCTTGTCGCTTTGCAGGCGCGACTTGTCTATTACACGGGCATTCTCCAGTATTTTCTGCTTAAAACTGATTCTGCCCAACAGTTTGCCCTGCTCTCGCTTGGCTGCATGATATTCGAAGTTCTCGCTGAGGTCGCCCTTGTCGCGTGCCTCTGCTATGGCGTCGCGCACGGCAGGCAGCTCCACCTTTATCATGTGTTGAAGTTCAGCCACGAGTTCATCGTAGCCTTCCTGAGACATATATTCCATCTTGTTCTAATTTTATTCTCTTTTCTTTTTGTTTTATTTCCAATGTGCAAAGATACGGAGAAATCATGAAAAAGCCAAGACTTTGCCCGAGTTTTACGTAAAAAGAAAGCCGTGCATAAATATTCACAAGCATACTGCACTTAACTACGAAAAATATTTTTCTCAGTTGGGAAAAAATATTTTCCCAGTTGGGCGAATCTTTTTTCCCAACTGAGAAGCCGTTTTCCTGCAATTCACGTATGAACATACAGCATAAACATACATTTCCATCCTGCGTCAGGCACTTACAGGAGCGGTGTCATATAAACTGGCAGAAGCCATGTTTGCCCGTCTTTTTGCAAGTCCTTGGTATATATAAGGTATACAATCCCGTATTGCAGCAGCAGCTCCCCCCCAAAGCGGACACGAAAAACAAGGGTACGACGTGAATCGCACCCTTATGATGGATGAATGGAATTTATTGTGCTTACCTGGCAACAACCTAAATATTGCGTAAAACATTCTTCGGTATTCAAAAAAATATGCTATCTTTGCATAATCTTTGTACCAACCACACCAATTCCACAGAATATCGGTCGGAAAAACAACTATACAGAGAAGAAATGACTATGGTAACAAAAGAAAAAATCGGCGGCACAGACACCAAGATGCCGAAGTTGCCGCAACGCAAACTGGCACATCTCCTTCTGTGCATCATCCTCTCTTCGCTATTCTGCATGCCGACGAAGGCACAGAACCCTGGCGAGGTCGTCGCGCGACAAAGCATCAGAAAAATGGGAGAAAGCCATTTCTTTTACGTCGTGCCCATCCCCGACAACATATTCGGCATGATGCAGGGAAAAACGTATAAGAAAAACTGCACGGTGCCAAGAAGCCAGCTGCGTTATCTGAGATGCCTGCACATAGACAAGGACGGTAGAAGCATCGTGGGCGAAATGGTGGTAAACAAGGCGATAGCCAGCGATGTGCTCGACATACTGCGACAACTCTATCATGCGAAATATCCGATAGAGCGAATGCGGCTCGTCGACCATTGGGGCGCAGACGACGAACGAGCCATGAGAGCCAACAATTCCTCCTGTTTCAACTTCCGATTCATCTCGCACACCCACACGGTGTCGAAGCACGGCAGGGGGATGGCCATCGACATCAACACGCTCTACAATCCATATCATAAACGACTCAGAAACGGCAAGGAAGTGATAGAGCCGTCCACCGCCCGTCCGTATCTGGACCGAAGCCTACACCACCCTTACATGATCAAGAGAGGCGACCTCTGCTACCGCCTCTTCAAGGAAAAGGGATTCCGCTGGGGAGGCGATTGGAAACACAGCAAGGACTACCAGCACTTTGAGAAATAAGAACAGACATGAAAGAAGTATTACTCGTAAGCATAGGCAGCTTCTTGGGAGGTGGCCTGAGATATTGGATCTCCAAGATGGTGCAGGCAAGCAGCCTCATAGCTTTCCCCTTCGGCACCATGACGGTAAACGTGTTGGGCTGCTTCATCATCGGATTTCTCTCGGGCATTTCATGGAATGGCGGAGGATGGATGAACCCTTCCACCAAGCTGTTGCTCACCACAGGTTTCTGTGGGGGGTTCACCACCTTCTCCACCTTCATGAACGAAGGTTCCTTGCTGATGAAGGACGAGCAATATCTCTACATGATGCTCTATCTCTTCGGCAGCCTCATTCTTGGACTCATCGCCGTACTGGCAGGTCACCTGCTGGCAAGGTTTCTATAAAAAATGATTCTCCGTTTATACAGGGAGCCTTCCTTCAAAGTTACTCCCAACACTACAGCATTATATTTGGTTCTTCCGGAATATGGAGTGATATTATGTGCTCCCACAGATAGCACAGATTATCACAGATTTTCCAAGCGGACAGTAAGGCAAATGCCACAGATGTGGGGTCGCCTACTTCGTGGCTTGATTTACACAGATTCTATGATAAATTCAATATAAATCAGCTTTCATCTGTGTAATCTTGCGGCGAAGCCAGCAACACTAAATCTGTGGGCATAGCCTGTGTTTAGAAAAAATCTGTGCCATCTGTGCTATCTGTGGGAGATATTGATCATCACTCAAAATATCGGAAGAACCTTATATTTTTCGGGGAAACGGCGGATGTTATTAGGTGCACAATCTATACAACGAAGCCCCTTTCACAAAGAAAGAGGCTTCGTCAAACAATTTCTACTTATTTAAAACTACTAAAAGCAACTCTATTTGGGCAGATGGAATGCCCGGGTCATCTCTGCCATCTCTTCTTGGCTCATGCCATCAGGCTCGAAGCCCATGCACTTGGCGTCGATGTAAATCTTCGCGCTCTTGGAGAGCACGTCTATCTGGTCGAAGGCATCCATCACGTCGAGGCCTTTGGCGAAGACGCCATGCTTCTCCCACATCACCACGTCGTAGTCTTCCAGTTCCTTCAACGTTCCTTCGGCAAGTTCCAGGCTGCCAGGCAGTTTATAAGGAACGATGCCAAGCCCGAGCGGACAGAATGCCTTGGTCTCGGGAATCATGCTCCAGAGCAAATTGCTCAACACATCCTTGCCCATAAACTTTTTGTTGTGGCTCATGGCTATCAACTCGATGGGATGGGTATGAACCGTAGCCTTGTAGTTGGAGCCTTTCTCGATGAGACGGGCATGAACCGACAGATGGCTCGGCAACTCGGACGTAGGCATCACGGCATTGTCGGCTATGATCTCATAGCTGGCGCAATCGTCCAAGATACGTATGATGGAGCCATTGTCCATGGGCCAGCGAGCCAAGTCGCGCATGCGCTTGCCCGTACCCTTGCAGAAAAAGTAACAACCCTTCAGCGCAGGCAGGACTGTACCTATCTGCTTCACGTCGCTGATGGCGGGCAGCGCCTTCATCTCCTCATCCACAAGGTCGGTCACATTCACCGTAATGTTGCCGCCATTACGCTCAGCCCAACCATTCTGCCAGAGATAGCCTGCTACCTCGGCAATCTTGTCCACTTCCTTCTTCAAGGCGGGACGCCCCTCTAAAACACTTTTCATTTCTTGACTGTTTTGTATTATTTGGCGCAAAGTTAACATAAAAATACGACTATCGACCCAAAGTTTTGATATTTTTGCCAAGACTTTTGGCGCAAGTTCACAAAAACTATCTTTTTCTCGGCTCATCCGAAAGCTGGAGCGATGGTTTTTATATCTCCCACAGATAGCACTCCATTCCCAAGAAGAATCTTTTTTGTTATTTTATATCTTCAAATAGTTGCACTCTCGATTTTTCTTCGTATCTTTGCAAGTATGAATCCACTGAACACCAACAACATAAAATGGAGCGAGAACGTCATCATCGCCGACGCCGACTATATTGACAAGGTGGCGTTCGACCTGACCGTCAACTTCGAGCGCATGATCAACCGTCGCATCCCGCCTGCCGACATGGCGCAATGGGCAGTCTGCGTTGCCCTCGACGGTGGCCTCAGGGAGGGCGGACACGAGACGCAAGTGGTGCTCATCCACGACAAGAAGTCGATGGCGATGAAGAACTTCCGTCCCTCCAACTACGAGCAGGACCTGAACGCACAGGCCTTCAAGGATCCCAAGCTCGGCGAGTTCATCATCTCCTCCTATCCTACGGAAAACAAGATGGTGGGCAAGGACGACTTCCTCGTCGACGTGGCACGCACCGTCTGCAATGCCAAGGAGGTGAAGCGTGTGATGATCGTCCCCAACTCGGAGGATGGCGACGCCTACGACCAGCTGCGCGACATGCTCCGCAAACTCGACGACGACGACAAGCGCATCACCCTCTTCGCCATGCAGCCCATGCCTGGTGGCAACTTCCGCCAGGAAATCTTGGGCTACTCCCTGATGAGTGCCTTGGGCATCTCGGCAGACGAGATAAAGTAAGGGCGCAAGCCTCATTTAACATTTAACATTCAACACTTAACATTAAAAATACGCAATGAGTAGAGTACTTATGATTGGCGCAGGTGGCGTAGCTACCGTGGCAGCCTTCAAGATTGTCCAGAACCAGGACGTTTTCACCGAATTCATGATTGCCAGCCGTCGCAAGGAGAAGTGCGACAAGCTGGTGCGAGCCATCCACGACAAAGGTTACAAGATGGATATCCAGACGGCACAGGTCGATGCCGACAACGTGGAGGAGTTGAAGGCGCTCTTCAACAGCTACAAGCCCGAGTTGGTCATCAACCTCGCCTTGCCTTACCAGGACCTCACCATCATGGACGCTTGCCTGGCATGCGGTTGCAACTACATGGACACCGCCAACTACGAGCCTAAGGACGAGGCTCACTTCGAGTACTCTTGGCAGTGGGCTTACAAGGACAAGTTCGAGAAGGCAGGCCTCTGCGCCATCCTCGGTTGCGGTTTCGACCCGGGTGTGTCCGGCATCTTCACGGCATACGCCGCCAAGCACCACTTCGACGAGATCGAGACCCTCGACATCGTGGACTGCAACGCCGGCAACCACCACAAGGCTTTCGCCACCAACTTCAACCCAGAGATCAACATCCGCGAGATCACCCAGAAGGGACTCTGGTACAAGGACGGCAAATGGATCGAGACCGATCCGCTGGCTATCCACAGGCCGCTCACCTACCCCAACATCGGCCCGCGCGAGAGCTACCTGATGCACCACGAGGAGCTGGAGAGCTTGGTGAAGAACTACCCCACCATCAAGGAGGCTCGCTTCTGGATGACCTTCGGCCAGCAGTATCTCACCTATCTCGACTGCATCCAGAACCTCGGCATGAGCCGCATCGACGAAATAGAGTACGAGGCTCCGTTGGCAGACGGATCCGGCAAGACCGCCAAGGTGAAGATCGTTCCGCTGCAGTTCTTGAAGGCCGTGCTGCCCAACCCGCAGGACCTCGGCGAGAACTACGACGGCGAGACTTCCATCGGTTGCCGCATCCGTGGCAAGAAGGACGGCAAGGAGCACACCTATTATATATATAACAACTGCAAGCACCAGGATGCCTACAACGAGACGGGCATGCAGGGCGTCAGCTACACCACGGGCGTGCCAGCCATGATCGGCGCCATGATGCTGCTGAAAGGCATCTGGAAGAAGCCGGGCGTATGGAACGTCGAGGAGTTCGACCCCGACCCATTCATGGAGCAGCTCAACAAGCAGGGCCTGCCCTGGCACGAGGTGTTCGACGGCGACCTGGAGATAGA
>DJOI01000031.1:17526-22879 GCA_002439605.1 Candidatus Segatella mututuai
ACATTCAACATTTAACATTGAAGAAATAGAATATGGCAAAAGAAATAAAGGAAGGAACGCTGAACCCCAACGAGGGTAAGTTGAAGGCCCTGCAGGCTGCCATGGCAAAGATAGAGAAAGACTTCGGCAAAGGCTCCATCATGAAGCTTGGCGACGAGCACATCGAGAACATAGAGGTGATTCCTACGGGAAGCATCGCGCTCGACATGGCGCTGGGCGTAGGTGGCTACCCCCGGGGGCGCATCATAGAAATCTATGGTCCCGAATCATCTGGTAAGACCACACTCGCCATCCATGCCATCGCCGAGGCTCAGAAAGCTGGAGGCATCGCCGCATTCATCGATGCCGAGCATGCCTTCGACCGTTTCTATGCTGCCAAGCTCGGCGTGGATGTAGACAACCTGTGGATCTCGCAGCCCGACAATGGCGAGCAGGCCCTCCAGATTGCCGACCAGCTCATCAGTTCAGCGGCGGTAGACATCGTGGTCATCGACTCCGTGGCTGCCCTCACTCCTAAGAAGGAAATAGAAGGCGACATGGGCGACAACGTGGTGGGACTGCAGGCCCGACTGATGAGCCAGGCGCTGCGCAAGCTCACCTCCACCATCAGCAAGACCAAGACCACCTGCATCTTCATCAACCAGCTGCGCGAGAAGATAGGCATCATGTTCGGAAATCCTGAGACCACAACGGGCGGCAACGCCCTGAAGTTCTATGCGTCGGTGCGCCTCGACATCCGCAAAGCCACAGCCATCAAGGACGGCGACAATGTCATCGGAAACCTGGTGCGCGTCAAGGTGGTGAAGAACAAGGTGGCTCCTCCTTTCCGCAAGGCGGAGTTCGACATCATGTTCGGCGAGGGCATCAGCCATGCCGGCGAAGTGTTCAACCTGGGCGTGGCTCACGGCATCATCAAGAAGAGCGGAAGCTGGTACAGCTATAATGGCTCCAACTTAGGACAGGGCAGCGACCCCACCAAGCTGATGCTGAAGGACAACCCAGAGCTCCTCGAAGAGATAGAAGCCAAGGTGCGCAAGGCGCTTGCCAACGGAGAGCAAGACTAAAAAACACCAGAACCATTGTAAGAACACCATGAAGCTGCCTACGGTTGGACCGCTTCATGCTTCAAGAAATCCTAACTGCTTTTACCAAGGTGGTTAGGATTTCTTTTTCCCTCTTATCCACATAACAAACTAACGCGATTTGCGCCAAATGGCTGATTTCGTTGTAAACTTCGTAACAATTTGATTACAAAACGATTAATTGTTCAAAATCGCTTGTTTATATACATAAATCTTTATAATTTTGCCCCGAAAAAGCAACAGTCCTTGGTAAGCTTCGCTTTCGGGGCGAAGAGCTGGGAACTGACACATTTTTTAACTTTATAACTTACTTATTATGGTAAAACATTTACGATTTCTAATGCTCCTCTTCATGGTGATTACTTATGGGGGGGTATCGTTGGCGCAGGATGTGACGCTTGACTTCACGCAAAACACGTGGAAGCTTCCGACAGACTACACAACGACTGCTGCCACTTACACCGATGGAACTTATAAGATTTCATTTGGTAAAAGCAGCAATGGCCACAAGTTTGGTGGCAGTTATCTAATCTTTGGAAAAAGTGGAGCAACGCTTTCTTTGCCAGCTTTCGATTTTGATGTAGAGAAAATTGTTGTCACAGGAAACAAAAGTGCTTCTGGAAAGGTAAAGCAGAACATATTTGTTGGTGACAAGGCTGCCAGCACAGAAACCACTGGTGCTCAGGGTACGAACACGTATGAGATAGCCGAGGCTTACCAAGCTGCGGGTAACGTCTATACGCTGAAAGTGCTTAGTTCGCATAACACTCAGGTCACCAAAATTGAAATCTACAAGAAGGGTGGCGCTACCAAGACCTCTACCACCGTTTCCTTCGGTGAAAACTATGACGGCAAGACCATCAGCTTGAAGCCGGGCGACGAGTTCACCGCTCCTACCGCAACACTGACTCCTGCCAAGGCTGGCTCTCTGACTTATTCTTCTTCTGACGAGAAAGTTGCTACTGTTGATGCAACAGGTGCCGTAACCCTTACTGGCACAACAGGCAAGACTACTATCACAGCTGCTTTCGAGGGCAACGACACCTATGCTGCTTCTAAGGCTTCTTACACGCTCAATGTTGCTGAGGCACTTTCGCTCACTGGAGACGGCTCAAAGGAAAATCCTTACACCGTAGCTGATGCGCTCGCTATCGTTAACGCTGGTCAGCAGACCACAGACAACGTTTATGTGAAAGGTATCGTAAGCAAAATCAAGACAACTGCTGACAATATCGTGAAATACAAGAACTGCGATTACTACCTCGTAGACAACGATGGCGATGAAAATAGCATCATGGCTTTCCGCGGCAAGTATCTCGGCAACACTGACTTCACTTCCGCAGACCAGCTGAAGGTTGGCGACAAGGTCATCGTTCTTGGTGCCCTTACCAAGTACAATGATATCATTGAGCTTGACAAGGACAACTACATCGTCGAGTTCTGGGGCGAGAACACCAAGAAAGAAACTTCTGTTTCCTTCGGTACTGACTATGATGGCAAGACCATCAACTTGAAGCCGGGCGAGAGTTTTACTGCTCCTACCGCTACGCTGACTCCTGCCGAGGCAGGCAAACTCACTTATTCTTCTTCTGACGAGACAGTTGCTACTGTTGATGCTGAAGGTAAAGTAACCCTTACTGGCACAACAGGCAAGACTACTATCAAGGCAGAATTCGCTGGCAACGACACTTACGCTCCATCCAGCGCTTCTTACACGCTCAATGTTGCTGAGGCACTTTCGCTCACTGGCGACGGCACGAAGGCGAATCCTTACACCGTAGCTGATGTTCTCGCTATCGTTAATGCTGGTCAGCAGACCACAGACAACGTTTACGTGAAGGGTATCGTTAGCTCTATCAAGACGACCGCTGACAATATCGTGAAGTACAAGAACTGCGATTACTACCTCGTAGACAACGAGGGCGATGAAAATAACATCATGGCTTTCCGTGGCAAGTATCTCGGCAACACCGATTTCACTTCCGCCGACCAGCTGAAGGTTGGCAACAAGGTCATCGTTCTTGGTGTCCTTACCAAGTACTATGACATCGTTGAGCTTGCAAATGGCAACTACATCGTTGAGTTCTGGGGCGAGCAAGCACCTACGGACGTAACACTCAATGTGGACGAAACAGGCTACGCAACCCTCTATTACAGCGACCGCGCTCTGATTGTTCCTGCTAACACCAAGGCAACGACCTATAAGGTTGTCACAAATAATTTGGTGGTTTCCAAAGAGTATAAAGAGAACGACGTTATCCCTGCTGGCGAGGCAGTTGTCATCTCCGCTACGGCTGGCAACTACACCTTCAAGGCTGCTGATGCCACTGCTGAGAAAGACAATGACAACATGCTCCTCGGTACCGATGAGGAGAAAGCAATCGCAGACGATGCCAACAGCTACTTCTACAAGCTCTCTTTGGACAACAACGGCAAGAACGCAGGCTTCTACTGGGGTGCTGAGAACGGTGTTGCCTTCACCAACGGCGCACACAAGGCTTATCTGAAGGTTTCAAAGAATCAGGCAAACGGTGCTAAATTCTTTAGTCTCGGCGGCAACGGCGAAACCACAGGCATCGATGCCATCGAATCTGAGAAGGCAAATGCCAACGCTCCTATCTTCAACCTCTCTGGCCAGCGCGTCGACAACTCCTACAAGGGCATTGTCATCAAGAACGGCAAGAAGTTCATGAAGAAGTAATCGGTACGTCCGACAATCGTTTCAACAAGTGTAACTTTAAATATAAAGAAAGGAAACTAATCATGAAAAAGTATATTCAACCTGCCATCCATGTGCAGAAGATAGAGACAGAATCGTTGATGGCTGCAAGTCTCGGTATCAACAACGAGTATAGTGGTTCTGACCAGCTCTCCAAGGAGCATTCGTTCGACGATTTCGACGACGAGCAGCAGCCTGGCACATTCCCAGGCAGCGCATGGGACGATGATGAGCAAGAGTAACCATAGTTGACCGCACACTTAGTGCGACAACACACAGTAGGATTTAGTGATTTAGGCCGTGACTGCTTCTTTGCAGCCACGGCCTTTTGTGTTTTGAATCTTCCACATAAAAATCCCCAGCACCAATGCTTTGATAAAAATTTCAAAGGATAGGTTCGCATATCTCCTGTATTTTTACTAATTTTGCAATCAGAAAATATATTAGAGACATTTATGAGAAAAATAATCTATTCAATACTTTTGACCCATCTTTTGCTGAACATGCCAGCAGCGGCCCTTGCACAAGGCAACGACTCCATAGCACAGCGCTGGATAGACGGCAGCTTTTACACAGAAGCCAACTACGGATACAACTTTTTCGGAGACAAGCGCAACACCTATGATTTCCCTCATGCGGTGATAGACTTGAACATCCATCTGGGCAAAGGATGGCATCTGAGCACAGAACAGGAATTTGAATACTTGACAGAAAACGGTGACTGGCCCAAGCACTTCTACGATGAATACAGCGTGAACTGGGCTTACGTGAGAAAAGATTTCTCGCCGAAGCTAAGTGTGTTGGCTGGTATCTTGAACATACCTGTAGGGTTGGTCAGCTCATATTACGGAACAGGACTGACCGTCTACGACCCATTGTCGGAAGGACGCGTGCTGCCCAAGAAATGGCACGAGACGGCAATTGCCGTAACGGGGAAGATTGGCAAGTTTGAGTATTGGCTGGGCTATCTCGCTCATCTCGATGCCGGCGTGGAGGACTATGAGAACCATGGCGGAGCAGCCAGACTCAACTGGTATCCCAACGATGCGCTGCGACTGGGCGTGGCTGGCTTTGTAGGGCGCGGGGAGTTCATCGAAGACGATACGGAAGGAGAAAAATGGTGCAACTACGCCGCCATGGACTACAGCTACGACCACGGCAAATGGATTTCAAGCGGAGAGCTGGTCTATCAGTCGGAAAGCAACAATGTGGCTATTGGCGCAGAACTCGGCTATCGGCTGATGCCTTGGCTGCTGCCGTTCGTGAGATATGACATGATGGCCATTGAGCATGAAAAAGACTACCGGGTATCAACAGTAGGCCTGAATGCCGGACCATTTCATAGCGTGGGCATCAAATTGCAGCTGTCGCAAGAGGGAGGAAACGCGAGATTCGACTCCAGCATCAACTACACCCTCGACTTTTAGGACTCTCATGAAATCGTCCCAGCCTGATTTTAGTTGACTTGTCTTTGTCTTATACCTATTTAAAGTCGTCTTTATTTTTTCCCAACACGATATTAAGTGAATGTCCGCAATCATCTTAAATTAGC
>DJOI01000031.1:22956-66125 GCA_002439605.1 Candidatus Segatella mututuai
GCTAATTTAAGATGATTGCGGATATTCATTAATTCTTTGAGAGAGTAATATAGGCAGTAGGAACACTTTTCATCGATGCACTCAATATGGCTTTACCGTATTGTTTTACCTTACTTTTCATACGCACCATGATTCTCGCTCTGCCATTGCTGGTCTGAATGACACGAGACCCAGTGGAAGTGCCCAGATTTTCTACCAATGTGGCATCCCCCACTACAGCAAAGTGAACAAACTCAGAATTATCAAGACACTTCAGACCATTAGCATCCTCTACCTGCGCCTCAACCATTAGCAAGTCCTCCTCCAAAGGATAAGCCTTGAGACTGACATGGTCGGGGACATCCCAAGATGCCGTCTGATAATCCTGATAAATAAGATCCACCAACTTATTGTCACCGACAGCCTTGATTTCATTCCTTCCCTCTTGCAAGTTGACATTCCAATGGAGACCTGCCGCAGGATAGTCTTCAACCTGGCGTTTACGAAGACCTTGAGACTCACCATTGACGAAGAGTTCCACATTTTTACAATTGGAGTATACCAAGATTTCCTTTTTCTCATCTGGCTTACCCCAACGAGTCGGAACAGAGTGACCGAAGATGTGAATCATCGGTCGAGGTGACCAATAAGACTGAAATACATAATAGCTTTCCTTCGGAGTGCCATCACGTTCCACAACCCCTTTCTGGTTCACATAAGGGATAGGATTGGTAGGACGAAGAGGCGTAGAGAAATCCTTGAATGTCCAAAAAGCTGTGCCTGTCAGGTTAGGAATCGTCTGCTGTTCCTTGAGCGTCCAGTCGAAGAGACGCACCATATAAGTCTCAGACCAATCGCCATTCCTGTCACCCGCATTCACCGTTTCCAAGTCAGTACGCTCCGTATGTCTGCCCACATGACTATCTCCACCCCATTCCGCATGGAGGAAATGAGGGAAACGAGCGATGGCATCCTCGGTCATCTTGCGATAGTCCTTCATGGTTCCACTATACCATCCTGCCCATATCGTAGGCGAATAGACATCGGTTATATTGCTACAGAAGTCACAACGCCGAATGGTTGTCTTGCGAGTGCCATCCAACTGATGCGCCATTCTGTTGAGATGTTCCATGAAAGCATGGATACGTTCCTTGTCAAAGGTCGGGAAGTCGCCTCGCCAATCATTTTCGTTCCCCAATCCCCAAAGGATAATGGATGGGTGATTACGATGCTGGGCAATCATATTGGCAAGCATCTGCTCCGCTTGCGCTTGATACTTCTCACCGCCCAAGCCTCCACGACACCAAGGTATTTCTTCCCACACCAAAATGCCCAAGGAGTCACAAAGTTCCAGCACCAAATCTGACTGCTGATAATGCCCCAGCCTGATGAAATTGGCACCCATATCCTTGATTTGCCGCATCTCATGCCGTATCATATCATCGGTCATGGCGGCTCCTACCCCAGCATGGTCCTCATGGCGGTGAGTTCCATTCAAGAGAAGGCGACGACCATTCAAGAAGAAAGGTCCATGCTCCTTGAACTCATAAGTTCTAAAGCCAGCCTTCGTGGAATACTGTTGTATTGCGCCTCCGACATTCAATTGGGCTTCCAAGGTATAGAGTTGCGGATGCTCCACATCCCATATCTTCGGCTTGTCGACCTTTATCGACAAACGTATGTCTTTCTGTCCTGCCGCTAACTTCAGATTTTGATAAACCACCTTGCCTCTCGGGTCAAGCAACCTCAAAGAGAGATAAGCAGAAGAAGCCGGGCGAGCTATGTGGACAACCGCCTCCAGCGACTTACGAGCCAAGTTGGGCATCAAGTCGACGCTCTCGATGGCTGTAGACGGTTGATAGAGAATATTTACATGACGGTAGAGACCACCATAGACATTGAAGTCGGACATGGAAGAAGGTATACGCTCTGTATTCCGACTATTGTCACAACGCACAGCCACAGGTACCTTTCCACCAAACCGCTTGGCATCCCCAGATTTCAAGAAAGCCTCCACAGCATCGGTAACATCTATTTTCCAACGGTCATACCCACCGACATGCGAGCCGACCAAAGTGGTGTACACATAGACCTGCGTACTCTGTCCTGCCCCCTCAAATTCCAGAAACGTGCGTCCATGGACATAAGGATTCTCAATCTTGACATTCTTACGATACCACCCTGGTCCCTGGTAATAATTGACATCAGGGTCCACCGCATCAAACGCATTGAAGCAGTGGGGCAAGTTGACACTCGTCCACAGCGGAACACTCTCGGGCTTACCTGCCTGTACGGGGCGAAACACTTCCCAGGCACTTCCCATATCCTGCCGAATAAACTGCCAGTTAGCATCTATGCGATGGCAATGAGAAACAGATTCTGTTGCCCTCACCAAGATGAGAGGCAACAGAATCAATATCAAGAGACCATACAATTTTTTCATGGAAATAATATTTCAAAATAGTTTATACTTTTTATAACTTTCTAAGTCGAATGCCTGAAAGAAAAGCCTTTCCATTACCATAAGCAGAAAACCTAACTTCCAACCCCTCAGTTCCACATTCCACAAGATAACTTCTGCGCATGGCTGTGAAGTAACCAGCCTCAATACCTGGTTTCAGATTAGGCTCCAGCACCTTGCCGTTCACCTCTACGGCAAATCCGCCTCCAGCACCTTGCGCATCGCCTTGTTCCTTGTCCTTGCCCAAGAGATAGATGGACTGTGCTTGTTTCTTACGGGTATCAGCGAAGAGAAGTTCCAACTCATATCTACCTTGCGGAACATCCAAACGATACCCCTCGATGCCATCCATCATGGTTTGATAGAGCGGTCCATCCTCCGTGCATTCTATCTTAGTTTGAGTCGTAGAAGGCTTGCCACCGATGTATCCCCAGCTACCCTCAGTATAGGCACGGTCAGCCACCCAAGTTACACCGGTCTTTGCCGATTGGAAATAGCAATGGCTTCCCACATTGATGGCGATGTCGTCTATCTTCTTCGCATCAAGAGGCACCGGCTTATAGGTTACAACCGTCTGGTCCACAACCTGTCGTCCCAAGTCCCTGACATCATCTCGGTCATCTGTCGTCCGTGCCTCCAAGCGGTTGTCACCTTCTTGCAAGTCCACATCGAAGAGGGCAAAATGATTATTGACAAGTTTCTTGCCTACCATCTTGCCATTCTGCAGCAAGGTCACTTCTGAGGCATTGGTGTACACTTTGACGGAATGGTGGGCATCCACCGTCTCCCGCTCCGGCCAATCCCTCGTGGCAATATGGAGCACAGGAACATCCTTGCGCCAGGCTGCCTGGAAATAATAAAACACATCCTTTTTCCTACGTTCAGGAGTCACCACACCCTTATTGTTGATATGCGGCATCGACTCTCCACGATTTGCCGAGGAGAAGTCCACGAAATTCCAGTAACTTCCACCTAATATATAAGGTGTATCTGATATGACTGGCAGATAGTGCTCTATATATTTCTGCTGATACTCACAAGAAAAGTCGAAAGGCTTGCCCTCGTATGTATGGATACGGAGGTCGCTACCAGCTCCCCACTCGCTCACGATAACGGGATGAGTGGGATGATTCTTGTGCTGGTCGGCGAGATAACGCTCGAAGCCTGTCAAATCTCCGCCATACCAACCTTGATAGAGATTCCAACCCAGAACCTGCGAATAGTCAGCTATATGATACTTGTTATAGTCGTCGCTACCATGAAGCGCCATCGTCGAATGGCGAGTAGCATCCTCCTCGTGTATGATTTTCTCCAATCTGCTCGCCAAAGCCTGAATGCGAGCAATCTCTTTGTCAAAATCGTCTTGTTTAGGATACTCATTGCGCGCCTTCAACAAAATCTCGTTCATATATCCCCAAAGAATGACTGAAGGATGATTGTAATGCTGGCGAATCATCTCCCTAAGATTGCAAGCCGCATTGTCGGCAAACTCTTCATCGTCAGGCACATAGTTGACGACAGGAATTTCTTCCCATACCAACATGCCCAGTTTGTCGCACATCTCCAAGACGGCTTCTGCCTGTGGATAATGGGCAAGACGGATGAAATTGCATCCCATGTCCTTCAACATCCGCAGGTCCTTACGGTGCATGTCGTCCTCAAGTGCCACGCCATACGGACGCCAGTCTTGATGACGGCACATGCCATTGAGCTTATAAGGCTTGCCATTAAGGAAAAATCCCTTTTCCGCATTAAACTCACACCAGCGCAAACCCACATAGTGTTCTTGGCTATCCAAGATGCGGCTCTGCCTATCAACATCCTTAACTCGTAGTTTCTTGCCCTCCAAAAGTATGGTTTTCACCCGATAAAGCATAGGATTCTCTGGCGACCAAAGCACAGGTGACTTAATCTGAGGAAAAGCAGTTTGGCATATTTGCGTTTGATTTGCCTTCAATCTCACCGTCTTCTTGACTGTAGAGACTATCTTGCCATCTGGCGCATAGAGCGTATGGACCAGATAGCAGTCCTTGTCTTGCGCATCATCATTGCGAAGACGACACCTGACATTGATGTCAGCCTTATCAGCAGACACATGTTGAGTGCTCACGAACACGCCATCCGAACCATCTTCGGTCATGGAGAAATGCTGTAAGTTCGTGGTTATCAACTTTACATTGCGATAGATGCCGCCCATGAAAGTAAAATCGGCAGAGATAGGAGCCACATGGCGGTCGGCATTATCGACTGTGATTAGAATTTCGTTAGAACAATCATCCAACGATTTAGCCCGTCTCAAGAAAGGAGTGAGGTCGGCGACCGAGGCTGTATAGCCGCCTCGGTGTTCGCCTACCTTCTTACCATTTATATAGATCGTAGATGTTTTATTTGCTGCCTCCAACTTGAGGAAGTAGCGCTTGTTTGTTTCTATAGGCAATCGCAATATTCGTTTGTAGCTGCACTTTCCCTGCTTATAAGCACTTGTCTCATAAGCATCTGTGTTCCATGTGTGGGGCAAGGCAACAGCCTTCCATTTCACTTGGTTGTCACTAAATGACCAACCATCGTTGAGCGACTGGGTGATGCTCTGAGCGAACACCCCACCCTCCACGGTGGTTGCCAAGAAGATTGCAGCTACTAATCTTTTCATCTTCATGTACATCTATATCATGTTATAAAGTTAGTTATCGTTCCTATAACTCATCTTCCAACTGTGCCTTGCGCCGCAAAGCCTCCAAGTAGAAATAGTCGGCATAATTGATTGGTACGTCTATCTCACTATTGGCTGGCTTGTGACCTGTGGAATGTAGCAAGAGGAATCCTTGGTGGGTTCCCACCGGAGCTTGATAATGATCTATGAGCGAGTTTACAATCTTATCGGCATACGCACGATATTGCTTGCCTTCCTCTGCTGGCACATAGCCACACAACTCATAGAAAGCCGAAGCTACCAATGCTGCTGCCGATGCATCTCGGGGAGCATTCGGGATAGCAGGATCCTTCATATCCCAATAGAAGATACCATCCTCAGGCATGTTCTTGAGTGAGAACAGAAACTTGGCGACACCTTGTGCTTGCTCCAAGTAACGCTTGTCATGAGTATAACGATAGCACATCGTATAACCATAGAGCGCCCAACCTTGTCCACGGCTCCAGAAGGAGTCGTCACTATAGCCTTGATGTGTCACCTTCATGCGGACAGCTCCTGTCTGAGGATCATAATCCACAACATGATAGGAGGAATAGTCGCCACGGAAATGATTCCTCATAGTCGTATTGGCATGGCTGACAGCAATCTTATAGAAAGTAGAGTCACCCGTCAACTTAGTCGCTTCGAAAAGCATCTCCAAGTTCATCATGTTGTCGATGATGACTGGGAATTTCCACTTGTCACGGTTATGATCCCAGGAGCGGATGCAACCCACCTTGGGTGAATAGCGAGTTATCAACGTGCGAGCCGCCTGCAACATCACGTCACGATAAGACTGCTCACCCGTCAACTGATATGCCTTGCCGAAGGAATCGCCTATCATAAAGCCTAAGTCGTGGGTTCCCCGATGCCATTTGGCACGCTCTATCAACCAAGTGTTGCTCACAGCATTCTCTCTCCAAAACTGCTCATGGGTGTATTGATACATTTGCCAGAGACTTCCAGCAAAGAAACCAGAGCACCAATCTTTCGGACCAACGAGCACCAAGTTGCCATTCTTGTCTATGCTTCGAGGAGTCACACGTCCATCCTTTGCTGTCTTTCGAGCTTCCTCCGTACACTTCAAAGCATATCTCAGTTGCTCATCAGCCTCAGCCATCGCATTGTCTACCTTGGTAGGTTTCTCATACAAGAGCACGAAGAGGTCGCTCCAATCACGCAACTTGTTATGGCGATAGAGATGCAAATAGTCCCTATGCGACTCATCGAGCGTGTAAGCACGGTAATAGTCCTTTGCCATCTCCTGCTGTTTGTCTTCCCACCCACTGATTTGCCGATAAGGCCATTCCTTCACACACTTTCCCATGTATGGAGCCAAGAAGTCCATCGCCTTGAAGAAGCTATGCTCGCCTATCTCACAATACTTACGGATATCTAATCCTTGATGCTTTGCCATCAACAAAAGGTCGATGATATGAGCAAGATTATATTGGGAATAACCGAAAGCCAAGGTACGGCGCAACTCGAAAGGTTGCTTGCCATCTGGTTCTATCTGAGTAGCAATACGACGTTCCGGAAATTTGGCGAGGATGTCATTGAACACCTTTTTATTTCCTGTATAGAGGGCGTATGCCGCCACTTGCACATCGTATGCCGTGGCGTGGTTGTTCTTCTGATTACTCTCTTCCAAGGCCTGCGGATCTGTCAAGAGCCAATTCATCAACTGCGAGAACCAAGCCTTCAACTGTCTGGAATCTTTCGCCGTGAACGACTTAGACTTCTCCAAGAGCTGCACGCCATCCAACATCTCCACAAAGGAATAAGCATCTATGACACCATAGCATCTGCCATCGTAGCGTCCTGGGATATGCTGTGCATAACGCAAATTGGGGTTCATCTTAGTAGCCTTGTCAAAAAACCAAACACGAATCAGCTCGGTTGCTTTCTTGGCATATTTCTCATCTCCGGAAAAGTAATAAGCCAAAGACAAGCGATATATCGCATTTGCCATCGTCGAGAGTTTGTTGCGATCAAATTTATTCAACTCTGGATTGGAAATGCCATCACGTATGATGTATGGAAGTCCATCAGCCTTCGACTTGTCTGGCCAAGCATAGCGAGCCAAACTCACATAGTCGTGCTTCGTGCCACTCGAAGGAGTGTAATCCTTGCTCATCACTGAAAGCGGTCTTAGTGACAAGTCTTTGTTGGCTTGCCGCACCAAAGCCTTATAAGACAAACTATAGGCAGCATCCGCCAAATGTTGCTTGGCATAGGCAAGCTGCCTTGCATCCAAGATGGACTGGGCAAATGTGCCTGCCGACATAGTCAGCAGGACACACATTGCAATTATATTCTTTCTCATAACGATTAGTTCAATTTTACCGTTACCTTATGGTTCTCTGTAAAAGCACGTACCGAATACTTATCGGTCTGGACTATATAGGTGTTTGTGAAAGAGATGGCATCGTCGCCAGTTCGACTTGGGTTCCAAGTGGTTACTGTCACACTACCAGTCTTATTACTCAAAGCCTTAATATTGATATTCTTGTCACCCTTGGCACAGTTCTCCCATACCACCTTATAGCCACCATTGCTTTCTGGAATCAACTCATTACCGTTGTCGTCAAGCACCTGGTAATCTACACCCAACTGCAAGTCATCGCTAACCGTATAATAAGCAACCTCGGCATTCACGCCATTCTGAGGACGTTCGCTCCAGAAATGGGTGGCGATAATCGCCGTCTCGCCATTGGCAATATTAAAAACTACGTCATTTTTAAACTTGCCCCAATCCTCAAAGCCATAGAAATATTCATGCTCCAAAGCAGGATCTGTGCTCCAGTCGTCATCACTACAACTTGTGAAAGTCAAGCCGAAGACAAGAGCCATCATTGCAAATAATATCTTTTTCATTATTATTTTCTCTTTTAATGTTCAACAATCGTTTACCACTTAGGATTCTGCTTAACATTACCATCGCTGGTAGCAATCTCATAAGTAGGGATAGGATAAAGATAGTCTTTGTCTGGATCAAACTTACGACCATCAGCTTGTTCTATAACGTAGAAATCCTTTGTTTCGTATGCCTGCTTTCCATTAAGCCTACCATTTTCATCGGTCAAGAACTTCTCAAACTCCGCACGTTTGGTTGTCGTCTCAGAATCTATGAACTTTGCGCCAATGACAGCCTTAGGGAGCACATTCTCTGCTATTTTCCAACGGATGATGTCGTTATAGCGGATATTCTCGTCAATAAATTCCATCAGACGCTCTCGACGAATCTCGTCACGCATGTTCAGGTCATGGGCTACAACAAAGGCATTGGTCAACTTGACGGTCATACCTGCACGCTTACGCACTTCATTTACAGTCACATCAAGTTGGGCATCCGTGATAGACCCATTCAACTCATAAAGAGCCTCCGCATATGAGAGCAACACCTCGGCATAACGAATAATCATCTTATCAACTGTCTCCTTGGAGTTGGTCTGCCATTGGTCAAGCATAAAGCCCTTCTTGATGGAATATCCCTTATGATAAGCAAAAGGAATAAAAGCACCCTTGTAAGCCTCTTCACCTATTTTATATAAGGTCATGCTCAAACGAGGGTCTCGGTTTTTGAACACATCGTCATAACTTGTCTCATCCTTGATGACCAAGGAGCTTTTTTCACGTGGAAGTCCGTCTGTATATAAAAACTGATCTACCGCACCACGAGTCACAGAGGCTGTGTTCTCCAACTGGCGGGAGTTGCCATGCGTGATGGTACCTGCATCGTTAGGTCCATAGACCTTCACAAAGACGTTCTCTTTGTTTTGGCGACCTTCGCCATCAAAATAGAACAGTTTTTGAAAGTCTGGATACAAACTATGCTTGCCTTCCCTTATCATCTCTTCAGCAGCACTGATACACTTCTGCAAATGAGCCTGCCAGTTACTACCCAAGTTATGATACTTAGAAAATGTACCCTCATAAAGACCAATGCGAGTAAGCAAGCCCAAGGCTGCGGATTTGGATACACGTCCCCAATTAGTTGCATCAGACACCTTGTCTATATCAGGAAGATACTCAAACGCGAAATCCAAATCCTCATAGCACTGTTGAATAACTTCCTCACGAGGAGTACGACCTTTCTTGATTTCTGGGTCGCTGGTCGTATCAAACGCCTTCAGCACCAATGGTACATCACCATATTTCTTTACCAACTCGAAATAGTGATAAGCACGGAAAAAGCGAGCCTCCGCTATCCAACGGTTCTTGACAGCCTCCGTCTGAGCAGAAGCGCTGATTTTCTCGATGGCATTGTTGCACTTACCTATTCTATTATAAGGATTTGTCCAATCGCTCGATGTGGCAGGAACAGTCCAGTTACCACTAGACACATCGTTAGAGCCACCGCTTGTCATGTCATCAGCCCGATAGTCGTGCCAAAAGCCATCTAAATCAGTATAGAAACGATTGCAAGCTCCCCGAAAATCACTCTCCGACTTCCAAAAGTTAGTATCTGACAAGGTTGTCTCAGGATATCTGTCCAATTCGCAACTTGCCAAGCCCAATGTCACAAGGGCCATTACAAACAAATATATCTTTTTCATATCGAAGTTTTTTTTTAGAATGTTATATTTACACCAAATGCCCATGTACGGAAAAATGGGTAATAATTACGACCTACGCCATTGCTTGACTCTGGGTCATAGACCTTCAAGAGATTGGTGTGTTCCCAAATGTCGTTACCAGTCACATATACACGTACACTGTTCACATATTTTTTGATGCCAGGGATGGTGTAACCAATAGTGATATTCTTCAAGCGAAGGTAAGAAGCATCTTGCAACCACTTGTCGGATGGTTGATAGTTGAAGTCATTGGAAACAAAGAGACGTGGCCATTCTGCATCTTGGTTATCTTCTGTCCAATAATCACGATGGATGGTCCAAGGCATCTGGTAAGTGTTCTTGAAAGGTGCGATTACATCCGCCGCTATCAATATCTTACGCTTGCCTACTCCCTGAAACATCATGGAAAAGTCGAAGCCTTTCCACTGAGCGGAGATGTTGAAGCCATAGAGATAACGAGCGTTTGAGTTACCAAGATATACCAAGTCACCATGGTCGTCCTTTGTGCCACTACCTTGACCGATGGTATGATCTGGTTTTCCTTGTGCCACATACTTCACGTCACCACCTGCAACTTTACCGTCGTTAAAACTTTGGTAACCAGGATGTTCCTCCTTGTATGCCAAGTATTCATCACGGCTTTTCCAATAACCATCGGTCTTATACCCCCAAATGGTGTTCATCTCATATCCCTCAAGCAAAGATACATTACCAGCCGTTATCACACTTGCACCATCATATGATACCAACTTATTTTGGCTATCCGAGAGATTGAAAGACACCTGATAGCTGAAATCCTTGATTTTATCTCTCCAAGAAATCTCAAAGTCCCATCCCCATGTCTTCAACTTTCCGATGTTTACGCTTGGAACACCTATACCGATGGTGTGAGGCAACTGCAATGAAGACAACATATCATTGTTGCATTTCCAGTAATAATCGAATGTAGCGTTCAAGCGATTGTTCAAGAAGCCCAAATCAATACCGATATTGGTGGTAGAGATGGTCTCCCAAGTCTTGTCCTTGGAAGCGAGGTTGCCCTGGTAGAAAGTCTTCTGCCCCATGTAGTCGCCCTGTGATATGGTAGGAATATAGTCATAAAGACCAAGCACAGCACCATTACCAAGCTGTCCCCAGGATGCACGCAACTTCAAGTTGGCGATCCACTTCAAGTCTTGCATAAACTTCTCTTGGTTAACGCGCCAAGCTGCAGAAAGAGAAGGGAATGCCTTCCAACGCTTGTTTGGAGCTAAACGCGAACTACCATCGTAGCGAATGTTACCTTCCAAGAGATACTTGTCGGCGAAAGCATAATTCAGACGACTGAAGTATGACATCATAGACCATGTGGAAATTGCATCTCCCACACTTGTGTTTGTCGCTACCGAAGAATCATAATAGTTGAAAGAAAAGAAGTCGTTGGAAAGCAAGTTCTTCACTGTGCCATCCATCTGATCCTTACGATAATTCTCATAGCTCATACCTCCAAGCACGGAAATGTCATGCATTTTAGCTATATTAATGTGGTAGTTGGCAGTTAGCTCCACCAAGTCGTGGTAGTCTGTATTCTTACACCTATAATAGGAATTTGGATTATTGGTCTGCTGGCGAATACCAGTACCCAAACGATTATACCATATTAAGTGGCGACGCTCTATTCGCTGGTTCCAAATTCCTGACAAGCGAGACAAAGCCAAATTAACAGTCAAACCTTTCACCAGGTTCTCCACCTTGAAGTTGACCTTACCTGTATAAGCCTCATACTTAGAATGGTTTGCTCCACCATTCTTCATGATATCAATGGCGTTTACCTGCAAGTCGCCATTGTAAGGACTTTCATTGATATCTTCCTCAGGATTGTAGATAGGTTGCCATCCACGCACAGAGTACAAAGAATTCAAGATGCTACCTGCCCCATTGGAAGGAGTAGCCGTACGGGTGGACTGGTATCTAACCAAAGTACCAACAGACAAGTACTTATTGATCTGTGCATTCAACTTAGCATTCAAGCTCCAACGCTCATTACTGTCAGGGCCATATTTCAAGATACCGTTCTTATCATACCACTTAGCAGACAACATATAGTTGATAGACTTTGTACCACCCGAGATAGAAACTGTATGATTTTGCTGAGTCGTATAGTCACGTGTACCTTCCGCCACCCAGTTAGTAGACTCAAAAAAATCCCAACGACCATTAGTATTATTCGGCCGATAATTGAAGTTTGGATTACCAACCCATGAAGAGAACTCTGGGTTCTTGTCATAATTGCCACCTGCATTGACACGAGCCTCATTATTCATCTTCATTTCCTCCCAAGCTGGCAGACGCTCAGGCATATTACCAGGAGTGTTGAATGCAAAGTATCCATTATAGGTTACCTTTGTCTTACCTTCCGTACCGTTCTTTGTTGTCACCAAAACAACACCAGCTGCTGCACGAGCACCATAGATGGCACAAGCTGCTGCATCCTTCAATACAGAGATAGAAGCGATGTCATCGGCATTGACCAAAGCCAAATCCCCCTCGACACCATCAATTAAAACAAGTGCTGAAGTACTGTTGACAGAGGAGAAACCACGGATACGCATACCTGAGGTTTCACTACCGGGCTGACCGCTGGAACGCAAGATAGTCACACCTGGCATCTGACCTTGCAAAGCAGACACAGCATCCGTGGCTGGTTGAGCTGCCAATTTAGAGCCATCGATGGCAGAAACGGAACCAGAAAGGTTTACCTTTTTCTGTGAACCATAACCGACAACGACCACTTCATTAATAGACTCCGTACTTTCCTCCATCTTTATCGTGGCAGGAATCGCACTTGCCTTGAAACTACGTGTCTTATAGCTCACGTATGAGAACTCGACTGTAGCCCCAACCTTCACTTGTAAGTTGAAGTTGCCATCCAAGTCTGTGACAGAACCTCTGCTACTGCCAACTTCCCTCACAGTAACTCCAATCAATGGATCATCAGAGAGAGCATCCACTACCTTACCTTTGACCGTTACCATATTACCTTGTGCAAACAAGTTCGTGCTCATAAAAAGCAACAGCATCATTGGTAACAATCTACGATAAACGTTTTTAAAATCCAAATTGCTCATGGTTTGTAATAAAATTATGTTATTAGTAATTGCGTGGTTTGGTAACCACTAAATCTGTCGGCAAAGATAATAATCAATTTGATAGCTTGCGCTATTTTTACTACATCATAGTTACTCTATTTTCATATTAGCATTACATCTACGCTTTCTCACACCAACAACATTCTATCTCATTATCAAATAGTTACTATTTTAAAATACCACATCATCTTTTTAGCTATTTTTTGTTCAAATGCACTTTTTTATTTATCTTTGCATCGTAAATCCTTAATAAGGCACAAACATGATAAAGTCTATAATCACTTTTCTACTGTTACTCTACGTAACTTTTACACATGCACAGATGTTTTGGCAGCGTCCTGTTGTCAACTACAACCGTCATGAATACAATGCTGGCAACCAAAACTGGATGGTGGCACAGCATCCTAACGGCTGGATGTACTTTGCTAACAACAAGGGACTTTTGGAGTTTGATGGTGTTTATTGGAATCTTTATCCGATACCTCACCAAGCCAAGATGCGTTCTATCGCCATTGGCAAGGACAACAAAATATACGTTGGCGGGCTTAAGGAGTTTGGTTATTTCACACCCAATAAATTGGGAGGACTCGACTATCATAGTCTCTCCCAAAACATTGCTCCAAACATTGTTGCCAACATTTGGCATGTACACATTATTAATAATAACGTATATTTCCAAAGCGACCGTTTTCTTTTCTGCTACGAGAACGGCAAACTCAGTACAATCGACTGCAATGGTCTCTCTTTCTCAGGCGTAGTCAACCAACGGGTCTACTTCACCAATTACATCGGTTTGTCGTGGATCAATGGCAAACGTCCCGTCCACATCGCCAATTCCGAATTTCTCTGCAAGAACAATGCTGTCGCTTTTTTGCCCTACCAAGGCAAACTCATGATTGTCACCACCGAGTCGGGTATCTTCCTTTTTGACGGAAAGACTTTCACCAAACCTTTTCCGATGATTGATGCCTACCTCAGCAACCATCGGGTCTCGTGCGCAGCCATCGATCAAGACAACTTGGCAATAGGAACCACTGACGCAGGACTTTTCGTCATAAATCTAAAAAGTCAAAACGTGGAGAAAATCAGTATCTCCAATGGACTGCAAAACAAGTCGCTCCTGTCCTTGACTTTCGACCAAGAGCACAACTTGTGGTTGGGGCTTGACAATGGCATCGATTGCGTATCACTCAACACACAGCTTTTCTTCCTCAACAGCAAGTTGACTTCCATCGGTGCAGGCTATTGTTCCATGCTCTACCAAGGCAAATTATTTTTGGGCACCAACCAAGGCCTCTACACCTCTACCACCCCTACCTCTGTCAACACCCCTATTCCATTCAACTTAGAGACAGGGATGGCAGGACTCGTTCACTGCATGTATCCATATGATAACAAACTGTTTTGTGGTGGACAAAAGTTTTTCGCCATCGTAGACGGTGACTATATTCAACGTTTTGACAAACGAGGCGTATGGCACGTCCAAGCCATCAACAAGGGTGATGACATCCTGCTCATCGGCACTTACTGGGGACTGGAAGTCATGAAAAAAATCAAGGGGAAATGGAAATTCACCAATAAAATTACATCCGACCGTTTCTCTGCCAAGACGATGTTTGTGGAACCAGAGTCGGGCAACGTATGGTTGGCCAACAAGTCGGACGGAGTATGGCGTATGACATTGGACACAAAATTTAAGAAAGTCTTGCACAAGAAGTGCTACAACAACAAGAATCTACCCATAGGCGACAACGTATACATCACCCAAGTGGACAAGGACATCATCATTGCCTCAAGACATGGGCTTTTTCGTTACAATGCCAACAATGATGGATTGGAACGTGCCACAGCCTTGGAGAAAAGGCTTGACGGGAACAATGCATACAGCTATGTCTACCAAGATAGACTGGGGCGGATTTGGTATGTCAGCAATAGCGTCTTGAAATGCATGAACCCGAGGACAGGGGCAAAGAACACTTACTTGGGCGATAACATGATAGAAGACTTCGAGGATATCTACTCTCTCAACAACCAAAAGACCATCGTAGGAACAGAGGATGGATTCGTCCTCATCGACCTATCGAAGAAGCCTACCATAACACCTCCTCTCAATCTCCAAATCAGGAAAATCTATGTCACCAACGGCAAGGACTCGCTGGTGTATGGCAAGAGTTTTGAGGCAAACGACATCCCTATAGCGATTCGTTACCGTGACAACTCCATTCGTATAGAGTATGGTTGCAATAACTTCAACCATGCGCAAGGCATGTTGTATGCTTATCGACTGAAAGGATTCGAGAAACATTGGAGCGAGTTTTCCTCAGCTACCAAAAAGGAATACACCGACCTACCTGAAGGCAAGTACACCTTTGAAGTCAAGATTTTGTCGGATGATGGAAAGACACCTATTGTCACCTCCGTATCCTTCAAGATTCTCCCTCCTTGGTATCGCACGTGGTGGGCGTACACCATCTATCTCCTCCTCATAGTCTACACCATCTACTACTTCTATCACCGTTACCGACAAAGCAGGGAGCGTCTCATTCGCTTAAAAGATGCGGAAATGAGTAGACAGAAGACAAGAATGGAGCATGACATCGACCAAAAAAATAAGCAAATCAATGAATTAGAGGCGGAAAAACTACGCAACGAACTCAACTACAAGTCTGACGAGTTAGTAAAAACAACCCTCAATGTGGTGCGTAAGAACGAGATTTTGCAAAGAATCAAGAAAGATGCCGAAAGTCTCTCTCGTACCATCAACGAAGGCAACTTAGTGAATGTCCGTCGGGGAATGCTTCGTCTCATTACGCAGATAAACACCAATATTGAGCATGACAGCGACCTCGACAACTTCCAAAGTTCATTTGATGCCATCCACAACAACTTCTTCAAGGAACTCGATGCCCAGTTCCCACAACTCACCCACAAGGATAAGATGCTCTGTGCCTATATCAAGATGAACCTCATGTCGAAAGAGATTGCGCCACTGCTCAATATCTCGGTAAGAGGTGTCGAGATTAGCCGTTATCGCCTGCGCAAGAAACTGAACTTAGACGAAAAGGCTAATCTCGCAGAATTCTTACAAAAGATTTAGTTCCGCAAAGGCTTCAAGCCATCCACGACCCATCGGAAAGCATTGACAAAGAGAAGGTTCTGGGTGGCATCAATGAAGCCCTCGTCACCATGCCCCATGTTGAGGTATACCATGTGATATTTCTTATTGGTCCATACCACAGGGAAATCACCCCACTTCACGATGTCCTTGATGCCAAAAGGATACATCTTGGGGGAAATGGAGAGCAATACCTCCACATCCTTATTTTGACGTGGACCTGGACTCCACTGGTAGAACTCACTCGCTGGAGCCACAAACTCCTTCGGCAAGGACTTAGTCACAGGATGCCTATGGGTATCACACTTTAAGAGAGCTGGCTGTGGTGGCCAGTTGTTGCAGTAGAACTTACCGCAGCCCAAGAACTGGTTGAACCACTCCCAATGGGTACTTTTGTCATTATAAGCTGCGGCATGGAAACCTATCCAACCTCCCCCGTTCTCCATATACTCTTCAAAAGCCTTGCGCTGTGCCTCCCCATTGGGTTGTGCGTTGAGCATGACGATGATGTCAAACTGGCTCAGTCGACCAATGTACTTGCCAAAGTCGGTTGTTTTCTCATAAGTATACCCTTTGCCATAGCTGAGCTTATGGTAAAACTCCAAGGCTTGCTTATCAAACTGTACATGCGCCTCCTCGGCATGAGGATCCCACACAAAAAGCACGTTGAAACGTGGTTTAGAGGCATAGTCGGCGGCATAACCTTTCTTACTCTGCGCCAACATGGGCATTGCCAAGAGCCAGAGACAACATGCCAACCACCATCTTAAAACATTTTTCTTCATAACTTCTATTTTTATTTTCCTTACATAACGGTTTTATTCGTCAAATAGTGCCCATTTGATTGCATTCTCCCACATCGTGAGGAATCCTTGCATCTCGAAAAGACTGGCATCATGCCCTATCTGGAAATATATGTTACGGGCTACTTTCTTTTCATTGGTCCAAATGACTGGATGGTCACCCATACGAATCGCCGAAGTTGGCTGATAACTATGCTCATCGACATGCGCCAAAACATGCACGTTAGGCCGTGGACTTCTATCATAGGTATACCACTCGTCTTGTGGAACAAGCAACGTGTCGGGCACATTCTTCATCACAGGATGCGCCTTATCCTCAATACAGATAACTCCATCTGCCTTTGGAGCAATGTAGCCCTTCCAGCGAATACCACCCATGAAGTTACTAAACCACTGCCACATCTTGCCTGCGCCAAAGATATCTCCCAAGAGGGTGGCATGGTGAAAACCGATGTAACTGCCCTCTCCCTTGTCAATGTACTCCTCGAATTCCTTGTCCTTATCGCCCCATGCGTATGGGGGATAGTTGAGCTGCAAGATGAGGTGATAAGAACTGAGGTCACCACACTTGGCGGTACGCAGGTCCGAAACAAAAGTCGTCTCTATATTCAGTTCCTTCTCATGTTCCTCCAACCATTTACGGGCAGCATCCACAAAACCTTTGTGAGGAGTTCCTTCCTCTGCGACGACCAAGACACGACGTATAGGAATGGTCGCCTTGTTGTTCTTCAGAAGACTCAACGCAAGTGTGTTACGGAAATCACCCTGGGCATTATCCTCGGCATACTCCCAATACATACCACCACGGAGATGATGGTCAATGACATACTGGCACTTGAGGGCGAGCGACTTTGTATTCTCGAAGCCAAACACCAACTTTCCCTTGTCATCCACCAAGTAGGGAACTTGTGAGGCATCACTCCATTGCTCGTGGGCATCGACTGTCAAGTTGTGGTTCTTGACGTATGGATGATACTTTTGGTCTCCACGCCCATAGAACGGCATACCCACAACGAGCTTATGTGCAGGCACTCCTTTCCGAAGATGGCTTTCCACTGCGGTGGAAGTAGTCATCCAACCAGAAATTTCCGATGGATAAAGAGCTGAATGATGCTTGGGAGGATTACCCATATCATAAGACATCACGTTCACCAAGTCGATGTATTGGATGCAACTTGGAAAGTCGATGTATTCCCCACTTGCCACCGTGGCACAAGTAAGTAGCTTGCGCTTACCCAACACCTTGCGGAGATCACGCATCAAGAGCGTAAAGTTATGAGTATCGTCAGGGGAAGAAGAGATGTTGGCACTACTCTGCGTAGGATACTCCCAATCGATGTCGATGCCGTCAAGCCCGTATTCATTGACGATACGCTTGCAGTCGGCGGCAAACTTGCATCTGTTGGTATCGTCGCTTGCCATCTCACTGAAACGACCTGCGCCCCATCCACCTACAGAGAGAAGCACCTTAAGGTTGGTATTCCGTTGTTTTAGCTTGACCATCCGTCTCAATCGGTCTGGGTTGGCGATGTCCACCCCGTCGAAAGTTTTGTTGACACCACCAAACGCATAGTTGAGATGCGTCATCACCATAGGATTGGGGATGTCGTGCGTCCACGAAGTCACATAAGCCACCACAACTCTGTCGTTCACAGACTTGACGGTCTTGGCACAAACTGGCATTACCTTCAACAAGACGAAAAGCAAAGCCCATTGAGATATACTTTTTCTCATCATTACATACTTATTTCTTGACTACTCATAGAATAAGGCAAGCAGTCCAAGTTCGCACCCAACCACTTGCCTACCTGAAAATTATCAATTATACCTAAAGGTCATACCATTTGCTTTACCAACCAGGGTTCTGAACGATCTTACCAGCACCCAATTGGATGACATTCTGATGAACAGGATAGAGATACATCTTGTCGTTCCACTGGCGGTTCTCCAAGGTTGTACGCCTAAAATAAGAACCCTGCTGACCGATGGCTACATCAGGTGTCCCATACTCGTTCATGCCGCTGAAACGTGTTTGGTCAGCCAACTGACCCTTGCCGCAAATCATCCAACGACGGATATCAAAGTACCACTGTCCCTCGCAATACAACTCTACGAAACGTTCACGCTGGATAACCTCTTTCTGCTTCTCGTAGTTGCCACGGATGTCCTTGATTCCTTCTTCCGCCAACTTAGCATAAGTAGGGATACCTGCACGCTCACGTACCTTGTCGATATACTCGATGATACGAGAGTCTGAAGGGTCTATCTCATTGAGTGCCTCCGCATAGAAAAGATAGAACTCCGCCAAGCGATAGATGATTGAAACACGAGTGTATTTCTGCGTATCACCGGAAGCATGATTAACCGAACGGTTCTTGAACTTGCCCAAGAGATAACCGCTCTGTGGAGTATCACTTGACTCAGGACCCGCTCCACCACGCAAAGAGAAGTCTACCTGATAGTTAGAGTTGCCGCTCTTGCTTTGGAACACCTTGAACCAGCTCTTGCCTTGATAAATGACATCCTGATAGAAGCGAGGCTCACGGTTGGAATACATATTAAATACGTTCGGGTCGTTATGAGTTTCCTTGCCAGCATCATCATAAGCAGTGTTTGTCACCTGTACGAGTGCATCCTCATGGTAGTTAGGATCCTCGCCAATGGTCAAACCATCCTTGGTGAAGAACATGTCGACTGCTTCTTGACTCGGTCCGATGGTTCCATAACAAGCATTCACATCACGAGGATTGGTACGCTTCTCCATCTTGTACTGGTCGCTGTAACTATTGTTGGTGGAACACCAAAGAATCTCACGGTTATAGTCCTGAAACAGACGGTAAACAGACATCTCAGGATTGTTAGTTCCATTGACCTGATACTCATAGAGTTCATGTCCATCTTCCTTGCAAGCTTCGAGTAATTCCTCCAAATGCAGTTTGGCTGTCTGCCATTTAGCAGGGTCTTTGGCAGGGAAGAGCTGTTTGCCATTAGGATTTTTCACCTCCATCGCCTTATCCCAACCACCATTGAAGAGAGGCGAGGCTGCATACACCCACAACTTGGCACGCAGCGCACGAACAGTAATCATGGTAGGACGAACCACCTCATTGAGGTTGAATGCATCACCTGCCGCATTCTCACCCTTGGCGGTGATGACTGTCTCTGGCAGGTTGTTACGGCTCAAGATGTCGGCGAGTATATCGTCGATATATTTCACGCACTCATCTACCGAAGCACGCTCATAGTCGTTATAGGTAGGATAAGCTGGGTCGTCGATATTGTTGACGATACAGAATGGACCGTAAAGCTCGAAGATGGAGAAATAGCTGTAAGCCATCAAGAAACGAGCTTCATCCTTCATGCGAGCAATGTCCTCTGGAGTCAGCACATTCTGATCAGAGCCTACGCCCTCATCCTTGGCATCACGGATGAAAATCATCGCTTGACGAATGTACTTGTAGAGCGTGGCCCAACGGTGATAACTTGCGCTACCTGCGGTATATCCAGAGACCATAACATCCTTGGAACTTGCCTTCTGCGAAGTAATCTCACCACACATGTTGGACCAAGGGTTCTTGAAAGCACTCACCTCTGAACCTGTCTCAGAGAACTCCGACATACAGAGGTAAATATTACCATACCAGTTACGAGTATAACTTGGATTCTCCCAAACTTTGTCCTCGGTCAAATTCTCATTCATCTCCTTAGACACATCAAGATAGTCAGAACATGATGTGGCTGTAAATGTGAGGCAACCTAAGATTGCCATGTTGAATATATTCTTTAGTTTCATTGTTTTCTCTTTTTAGAATGTTACTTCAAGTCCAAACTTCCATGAACGTGACATAGGGTACTGCGCACCAGAGTTGGCATTGCCCAACTCTGGGTCCCAATACTTAACGTGGTCCCAAGTTATCAAATTGGTACCCTGTGCATAGATACGCAAGTTCTGCAAGCCAAGCGACTTGAGTTGATTTCTCTTAAACTGATAACCAAACTCCACATTCTTGAAGCGCAAGAAACTTGCACTGCGATACCACCAGGTACTTGGTTTCGTGTTGTATGAGAACTCCGAGGAGTGCATACGTGGATAGAGCACATTCTGATTGTATGGATCAGATGCTGTCCAACGACTCAATGCCTCTGTACGAGCAGAAGAAGCGTCCTTGCCTTGGTTGAAAGGCATGAAATTGCTTGCCTTAGACATGAGATTGACAGAACATCCACCTACGCCTTGGAAGAACACGCCTCCAAACCATCCCTTGTAGTCGACATCGAGAGCGATGCCATACACAATTTTAGGGTTCTGTGAATTGATACCACTACGATAGGTTTGGTCATAGTCATTGATCACGCCATCATTGTTCAAGTCCTTGTACTTGATATCACCAGGTTTGACATCTGCTCCAGGATCAGGCATACCTGCCTTTAAGGTATAAAACTGTGCTCCTGTAGCTGGATCTACGGTGATGTTGAAATCGTCAGGAGTATAGAGTCCATCCGCTACATATATATAAGGTGTGCCGATAGAACAGCCTGTATAGTCCTGCCAAGAGTAGATGTGAGGAATCTCATCACACTCCACGATTTTATTCTTGGTGTAAGTGAAGTTGCCACGCAAGGTCATGTTCACCTTGCCTACATGCTCCTTGAAGGTGATGTTACCATCAATACCCTTGTTGCTCACAACACCGTAGTTCTGGGTAGGTCCCTGGCGCAAACCAGTCATAGAAGGAATCGTTCCACGAGTCAAGAGAATATCGGTACGACGGTTGTCGAAGTAGTCGAGCGACAAGTCTATACGACCGTTCCACAAGCCGAGGTCGAAGCCAACATCAGCCTTGCGTTCTTTCTCCCACTGCAATGCGATGGCTGCAGCTTGCGCCTCAGCCAAGCCCCCCATCCAGTTTTGGTTGTTACCGTTCGATACAGAGGAGATACCTAAGTTCATACCACCTGCGCTCTGGTTCATGTTCTCCAAATATGGGAAACGTCCTGAGCCGATGTCATCATTACCTGTTATACCCCAAGAAGCACGAAGCTTGAACTTATTGACCACACGCTGTATTGGTTGCCAGAATTTCTCATGGCTCACGAACCATGCGGCACCGACAGCTGGGAATATGCCCCAGCGATGCCCCTTGGAGAAGTTCTCAGAGCCTGTCATACCAAAGCTTCCCTCAATGGTGTAGCGACTGTCGTAGGAGTAAGCCCCACGTGCCACGACACTCTGCTTGCGATAAGGCAAGAGATCCAAACCGCTGGTGTTCTGCTTTTGGGTTTCCTTTTGGTTGTAAAGCAATAATCCTGTCACGTCATGTTTCTCGGTAAAGGTACGCTTGTAGTTGAGCGCAGCCTCCAAGTAGATTTTCTTCTCGCCACCATCAGATGCTGCCGTAGGATTACTCAAGGCAGAACCTGCGTTACGCTGGATGAACACGAGGTTGCCATCAGCATCACGACCTGTTGCATAGTATGAGTTAGGAGACATTGTACGGTTGATGTACTGTCCAGACTTGCCATCGAAGCTGACTGTTCCCTTGACAGAGAGTCCCTTGGTAATGAAATCCAACTTCTGCTCCAAGGTTACCTTGGTCTGGAACAAGACATTCCATGACTTGCTATAGCCACTGAAGTACAAAAAATTGTATGGATTCTGACGAAGACCTGAGTTATCTGAGTCAGGATGCTCGGCAGCTGTTCCATCTGAGTAAATCATTGGAATCAAATGTACAGGTGTCAAAGTCATACCGTTGAAAATGGCACTTGCAGTCTTGTTGGGTGCCACACGATTGATATACTGTCCACTCATATCCACAGACATACGAGTGGTACGGCTCAGGTCAAAGTCTACATTGGAACGCAAGTTATAACGGTCGAACTTTACGTTGGAATCAAACACGGCATCCTTATTTTTATTATAGATACCATCCTCGGTATAGTAGGCACCCGACACAAAGAAACGTACCTTGTCACTACCACCACGGAAGTTAATGGTATAACGCTGGTTGTGTGTATTGTCACGGAGCATAGACATCCAGTCGGTACTTGGATACAAATCAGGGTCGATACCTAAACGATATAATTCCAAGGTTTCATCAGACACTGGAGACACAAAGCCAAAAGTTGGATTTCCTTTGTCGTTCCAACTTGCCTCATTGAAAAGACTCAAGTAATTGTATGAGTCAAGTAATTTTGGCACACGCATAGGAGTAGATACACCATACTCTGCTGACATATTGATGACGGTTTTCTGGCTCTTACCACGCTTAGAGGTTATCAGCACGACACCATTGGCACCCTCAGCACCATACACGGCTGTAGCCGCAGCATCCTTTAAAACGGAGAAGGACTCGATTTCCTCCACGTCAATGTCGTTCATCTTACGAGGCACACCATCCACGATGACCAATGGGTCGGTACCACCAGCATAAGAACTTACACCACGAATCCAAAACTTGGCATCGTCCCATCCTGGCTCACCAGAACGCTGGACAGCCAAGAGACCAGATACCTTACCAGCCAAAGAGTTGTTCAAGCTTCGACTACTCACGTGGAGGTCGTCTCCGCTAATCATACTGACAGAACTCACTACACTCTCCTTCTTCTGCTGACCATAGCCGACAACCACAACATCTTCCAAGCTGGAGGAAGCCTGTTGCATCTGGATATTGATGGACGTCTGACCCTTCTTCACCTTACGACGCTCAGTCTCAAATCCTATATATGTGAAAACAAGTTCGTCACCATCTTTCACCTTGATGGTGTAACGACCATCCAAATCGGTAACGACACCACCCTGCCGGCCTGTAATTTTTACGGTAGCACCGATGATAGGATCACCTGTTGATTCCGTCAAGAGACCTGTAATGGTACGTTCTTCTATCTGTGCTACTTCCTGGACAGCAAGCACCTTTTCTGTTGTTTCTACAGCCACGGCTGTATTGCTCATCGCCAAGGCAGAAGCAAACAATAATACACTATATTTCATTTTCATGACTATATTCGTTTAAGCTTATAATTTGATTAAGGTTCCACCTCTGGGATTTCATTCTCCTCGGTACAAGTAAGAACAGCCTTCTTCGGACCATTGGCCAAGTCCATGCGCAATCTATAATACTTGCCATTAGTGATGCCCATAGAACCCTTCTTGACGTTACCATCACTTGGGTTAACTAGAAAATACGGCTGTATTCCGCTGCAATCCGCATAGTTACCATAAACGAACTCTGTACCCCAACCATTCTGATAAAAACACTTGTAGTTGATATCCTCTGGATTTAAGTTGGTACCAGCCTTGATAACCAATTCATAGATATTGTTGCCCATAGGACAGAATGGTATGGCATTACCCTCTTTTGGACTCCAGTTAGACTTATTAGTCTTGTAAGAAGGATAGCCTATATTACCATCACCTATCACCCAAACTCCAGGCTCATTCTTAGTCAAATCCGCCAAAGCGCTACCATCTTTATCCAAAGGCAGCACCCGGAAATATTTTTTGCCCTTATCGCAAGCAAAGCGATATTGCCCATCCTGACCACGGAACTTAAGTTTCTTGCCATTAGTCCCCTTCACGACATTAAAGAACGTAGGGTTAATCCAGTAGTTGGCGTAGTCATTCTTCAAACCTGTCACCTCAACTACCTGGCCTTGCTTCAACTCACCATCCACCTTGAAGTTATTGTTGTCAACTTTCTCAAACTCCACACCATTCATGGCAAACTTGATAAAAGGCGTGCCCACATAGGTCTTGGTATTAAAGGTTACAGTGTAACGTCCGTCACCATCAGCAGAGAAGTTGATGTTGTCGGTCATACCATTGGTGATGGCACCGTCAGAACTACCAAATACGATTTCATTGCCATTCTCACCGTATGCAGGAGCTACGATAGTGGCATAAAGCTCCGACGGAAACTCGTCGGTAACCGAGAATAGGAATGGATCATCCACAGATGGGGTCATCACATGGCGATTACCCTCATCGTCGACCAAATAAAGCTTGTCATACTTCGGACGAGCCATCTCTATAGTCTGCTCGGCTGTAGCAGATGCAAAACGCTCGTTCTGTGTACGAACCTTCACCGTGACCTGTTGATCCTCGATACCTTTATAATAAGGTACATAAATCTTACCAGCATAATCACCGTCAGAAGAAGTAGTCATCATTCGTTCCGATACCATATTGTCGCCCACGTACAATTGTATTTTGGACTGATTCGGGCGAAAATCGTTCGCCTTGATGGAATACTTGACTTCAATACTGTCACCCATATAGACATTTTCGGGGGCAATGATTGAAACCACCTGACTACTTCCCTTGTCATCGAAGTCGTCATTTTTGTCGTTACAAGAAGACAGACCCAAGGTACATGCCGCCAACGCCATAGGTATGGCAAGCATAGGATTGTTTTTGATTTTGTTCATTTTTAAGGTTTTTATTTGGTTTTATTACAATAAAAAATATCCACGACAAAAGTAACAAAAATTAGCTAAAATGTCCCCAATAAGCACTACATCACAACTACTACACACCTATAAGACCACCACATCTTTGCTTTCCCACTACAGTATTTTTCCACCTTGATTAACATGAAGCAAACTCATAACAATCTGATATTCAATACACATTATTTTTTCCTATTCATTTACATCCACATTTTACAGTTTCTCACTATAAAAATAAAACGAATCACGATACTACTCAAAATTTCAAGGCAAGAAATATGTAATGACATGGTTATGATGTTTACGATGACAGTGCTACCACTTATTTCTGTTGTAAGACATTCTTATTTTATGTCGTATCTTTTGAGAAGCGTCCAACATTTCTCTCATCATCCACTTATTAGAGATTTTAATAATATGCATAATACACTAATATTCAATATTTTGACTTTTCCCTTCTGATAAAAAAATCCACATTACCACCTTACAATCCAACAAACAAGGCAAATATTTTCTATCTTTGCAGAAGAAAGTTGACTGATATGAACAACTATTAACACATATATTATAACTTATAACAACAAAACAACATGAAGAAAAAAGCTCTTTTCTTTGCACTCTTTCTGATGCTCATAGGCATAGGAACGACACAAGTAAACGCCAAGCAAAAAGGCAAGTTCGTAACCATCAAGGGTGAGAACCTTATCTCGCAGGATGGCAGCAAGCTCTACATCGTGGGTACCAACCTCGGCAACTGGCTCAATCCTGAGGGCTACATGTTCAACTTCAAGAAGACCAACTGCGAATGGATGATTAACGACATGGTGTGTGAGTTAGCTGGTCCTGACTTCGCCCGTGAGTTCTGGCAGGCATTCAAGGACAACTACGTCACAGAAGCCGACATCGCTTTCATCAAGCAGACGGGTGCCAATACCATCCGCCTTCCCTTCAACTACAAGCTCTTCACACATGAAGACTATATGGGAAAGAACGACGAAACCGAGGGATTCCGCATGATGGACAAGACCATCGAGTGGTGTCGCAAGTACGGTCTTCACCTTATCCTCGACATGCACGACTGTCCAGGCGGTCAGACTGGCGACAACATCGACAACGGCTACGGTTATCCCTGGCTCTTCGTGAGCGAGGCAAGCCAAAAGCAGTTCTGTAATATTTGGGAAACCATCGCCGACAGATACAAGGACGAACCTGTCATTCTCGGCTACGAGTTGATGAACGAACCGATAGCCACCATGTTCAGCAAGGAATTGCAAGCAGAATTGAACGCTAAGTTGGAAGGAGTATACAAGAGAGCCACCAAGGTAATCCGTAAGGTAGACAATAATCATATCATCCTCTTGGGCGGTGCTCAGTGGAACGGCAACTTCGCCCCATTCAGCGACTGGACTTTCGATGACAAGATTATGTATACTTGCCATCGCTATGGTGGCAAACCAACCCAAGAAGCCATCCAGAGCATCATAGACTTCCGCGACAAGACCAAGCTACCTATGTATATGGGCGAGATAGGTCACAATACCGACCAATGGCAAGCAGACTTCTGCACCACCATGAAGAAAGCCAACATTGGCTACACCTTCTGGCCCTACAAGAAAATAGATGGCTCCTGCATGATGGGCATCAAGAAACCAGCCGATTGGGACAGCATCATCGTGAAGTTCTCTGAGGCAGACCGCAGCAGTTTTGCTGCAATCCGCAAGGCTCGTCCAGACCAAGAAAAGGGCAAACAACTCTTGATGCAGTTCGTAGAGAATGCTAAAAAGCAGAACTGCATACCTCAGACTGGCTACATCAAGTCGATGAGATTGAAAGCAGAATAGACCATACTATTACTAAAGTTTCTCTAAGCATTGGGTAATCTGTTGATGAAGTAGTTCAGCACTTCGTCTTCCTTGTACTTGAAGGCATCTCTTGCAGCCTTTACTTCACGTAAAGTGCATGCCGATACATTCTGGTAACACTCATGCAGCATAACCTTAGCGGCAGCCGGTCGATAGACTTGCTGCCAAACACGCTTCTTAGACTTTGTAATCGGTAGTCATGATTAATATTTTGTAACTGTTTGATTTTTCACTTGTAAAGGTACAAAAAATTGTCAGACTACCAACTTATTAAAACAAACACGGGGATTTTTTATAAACGAAAAATACTAAATAGTTGAAAACAAACTATTTAGCATTTTCTTAGGTGCGCCTGATAGGACTCGAACCTACACGGCCTAAACCACCAGATCCTAAGTCTGGCGCGTCTACCAATTTCGCCACAAGCGCATTTGCGAGTGCAAAGATACAATTTATATTTCAATTAGAAGAAGGAAAATACAAAAAACTTGGAAGAGACTTGCTTTTTCGTAATTTTATTGCTATTTTTGCAAATCGTTTAACAACAAAAACCTCAAGATGACAAAAAAGTACATTACCCTGGCAGCCTTGGCGCTCGCCCTTTCTATGATGAAAGTACAAGCATCTACGACATTGCCCATAGAAGGAAATGTGGTAAGAGCCTCCCATCCGCTCATACAGTATATCGGGCGTGTGAGCCTCAGCGACATAGCGCGCTTCAACTTTCCCGGCACAACCATACAAGCCTGCTTCGAAGGCACGTCGCTGAAGATGATTTGCCGCCCCAAGACAGGGTACTTCATGGCACAGATTGACGGGCACGCCCCCTACAAGGTGGGATTCAACGGCGAGCGAGACTCCGTCGTCACCTTGGCAACAGCCCTGCCCCAAGGCGTGCATAGAGTAAAGCTGATGTATGTCATCGAAGGACTGTTCCGCAACCCTGAATTTCATGGTTTTGTACTCGACAAGGGATGCCAGCTGGTTGCTCCACCTTCCCTGCCCGAACGAAAGATAGAGTTTATCGGCAACTCCATTACCTGCGGGTATGGCGTGGAGAGCACAGAGATGACCGATCCTTTCGAAGACGAGACGGAAAACCATTGGCTTACTTATGCCAATATCGTAAGCGACAGCCTGCAGGCACAGCACACCTCCATCTCGCGAAGCGGCATTGGCGTATATCGCAACTACGATGGTCCGAAGACAGGTTCCGCCGACGACATGCCATGGCAATACGAGTATACCTTATTTAATAAGCATGATGAGAAATGGGATTTCGCAAAATACCAGCCTCAGCTGGTTTGCATCAACTTAGGAACAAACGACCTCTCGACCAACAATTACGACATTCAACTCTACGAGAAGAACTACCGCACGTTTCTGAAGACCGTTCGCTCGAAATATCCTAAAGCAAAAATCGTGCTGATGACGGGTCCTATGTTATGCGAGAAGGAGAGCAACGAACAGCGTGCTGTACTCGACAGAATTTGCAAGGATGCCAACAAGAACGGTTTTACGCTAACCAGCCAGGCTACTCCCAGCAGGAAGGAAAGAGCGAAGAAAGCCCGAAAACAAGGCGACAAGGAAGTATGCCGCTTCGACTTCACGTCCCAGACAGGCGACCTCGGATATGGAGCCAGCTGGCATCCCAGCAAACTGCAACATCAGAAAATGGCAAGCGAACTACTGCCTTTCCTGAGAAATCTGATGAACTGGAAGGATCATGCTAAGTGAAGAGGAAGCATGGCGAGCTTAGGACATCGCATTTGCTGTTTTAAACAAAACTGTGCACTCCTATCTTGAATGTTTATTGGTTTTTCAACCAATCCTTGTCCTTTTCGTCTTCCGCCGTAAAGTTTTTATCGTCGAAGAGGCTGGTCTGCCCTGTCAGTTCATCGATGATCTGCTGCCGACTCTTGCCAGCATCAGGGTCGAGATTCTCGTCGGCAGTTTTCATTGTTTTTTCCACAGGCTCGGATGGGAGGCTCTTGTTGGAGCTCTCGCCTTCGTCAGCTTTTTCTCCTGAGCCTGCCGAGTTGACTGCCTCAGGAGAACGTGTTGGTTCCAACTCCTCGACACTCGCTATCTTCCATGTGGTAAGACGTTTTCCCTTCGCCTTGAAACTCTTCTGGCCGATGAACTGTTCCGCCTCGATTTCTTCGGCAGGACGCACAGCATCCACTCCTCCGAAAGTCACTTTGATACGTGGATAAACGGTGTCGGTCAGGAGTATCAGCTTGCTATTGGCATTATCGCCAAGGAAGTTCTGATGGCGCTTGGTGGCATCCATGGTGAACCGCTTGATGTAAGGATAGCCATCGTTGTCGGCATCGTAGAGTATGGCTGTCCAAATCTTGTGCGCATCCCATTTTTCCAGCCGCAGGATATTGTCCTCGTAGTGGTTGTTGGGGTCGAAGTTGGTAATATAGAACTCGCCATTGTCGAGCACGACCAAAATAGACTCATCGTCATTAAACTCACCGAGGAATCGCCCGTTCTCATCGTAATTGATACGGTTTACATCAGGGTCGAACCATACTTTTCTTCCTCCCAATGTGCTATGTCCGTGACTCTTCAAGCCAATGCGCCGGATGGTGCGCTTGGTGAGCAGGTTGCCCTTGGCGGCACGTCCCTTGATAAGGATATCCGAGAAATCTTTTTCGATAAAGATGCCCTGGCGCTTCTTAGAGAGGTCGGGATCCAAGGTTATCTTGATGATTTCTGCCTCGCCGTTGGGGTTTGCCGTGAAGTATACGACCCGGCTTCCTGGCGTTCCCTGCGTGATGTCATACAGCTTGTCGCGAGTCATCGATGTCACGTTGAAACGCTTGATGAAGTAATCGCCCTGCTTGCCGTCACGATACACACAATTGTAGATGGTTCGCTTGTCGTTCTTCTTGAACACCTGTACGTGGAGGATATTCTTCCCCACGAATATCTTGTCGGCCACCTTCGTCACCTTGAACTTTCCGTCTTTATAGAAGATGATGATATCGTCGAGGTCGGAGCAGTTGCACACCAATTCATCCTTCTTCAGTCCTGTTCCTACGAATCCTTCCTGCCGGTTGATGTATAGTTTCTGGTTGGCGTCCACCACCTTGGTCACCTCTATCGTATCGAAGTTTCTTATCTCGGTGCGTCGTGGATGCGCCTTGCCATACTTCGCCTTGAGATATTCAAACCAGTTGATAGTGACATCTGTCATGTGAGCAAGGTCGTTTTCTATCTCGTCCAGCTCGGCTTTGATTTTCAGCAACAGGTCATCGGCCTTGTCCTTATTATATTTCAGGATGCGTTGCATCTTGATTTCGAGTAGTTTGAGGATGTCCTCTCGGGTTATCTCCCGATGAAAGGTATACTCCACCCTGCCTTTTCCGTCGACGACAGCTGTAAAGAGTTTGTCCTTGAAAGGCTCCAACCTTGAGGCGATGAAAGCCACGACCTCGTCCTGGCTCTTGCTCTGCTCGAACTTACGCTCCTTGTAAATGCGTTCCTCGATGAAGATACGCTCGAGCGAAGAGAAGAAGAGCTGCTCTTCCAGCTCACCCTTGCGCAGCATCAGCTCCTTGCGAAGAAGCCCCATCGTACGGTCTACGCTGTGGCGAAGCACATCGCTCACGGTGAGGAAGCAAGGCTTGTCGTTCTCTATGACACAACAGTTGGGCGAAATGTTGATCTCGCAATCGCTGAAAGCATAAAGGGCATCTATGGTCTTGTCGGAAGAGGTTCCGGGAGACAAGTGGACGAGAATCTCTACATTGGCAGAAGTAACGTCCTCTATCTTTCGTGCCTTTATCTTTCCCTTCTCCACCGCCTTGGTAATGGAGTCGATGAGACTGCCGGTGGTCTTGCTGAAAGGAATCTCGCTGATGACAAGCGTCTTGTTATCGAGCTTGTCTATCTTGGCACGCACCTTCAGCACGCCTCCACGCTGCCCGTCGTTATACTTGCTCACATCAATGGCACCACCAGTAGGGAAATCAGGATAGATGGTGAAAGGCTCGCCCTTGAGATAATGCACGGCAGCGTCGCAAAGCTCGTTGAAGTTATGCGGCAGCACCTTGCTGCTCAACCCTACGGCGATGCCCTCCGCACCCTGCGCCAGGAGCAAGGGGAACTTGGCTGGAAGCGTAATAGGTTCCTTGTTTCGGCCATCATAGGAGAGCTGCCAATCGGTGGTCTTTGGATTAAACACCACGTCGAGCGCGAACTTAGACAAACGTGCCTCTATGTATCGGGAAGCCGCCGCACGGTCGCCCGTGAGGATGTTTCCCCAGTTTCCCTGCGTGTCGATGAGCAGATCTTTCTGCCCCATCTGCACGAGGGCGTCGCCTATAGACGCATCGCCATGAGGGTGAAACTGCATGGTGTGTCCCACGATGTTTGCCACCTTATTGTATCTTCCGTCGTCCATTCTCTTCATAGAGTGCAGGATACGTCGCTGCACGGGCTTCAAGCCGTCCTCGATGTGAGGCACGGCACGCTCGAGAATCACATAGGAAGCATAATCGAGAAACCAGTTCTGGTACATCCCGCTGAGATGATGCACCGCCGAAGCATCGAATCGGTTCACCGGCTTATAGTCGGAATGCTGCCCTGCGGCATCCAAGTCTTGATTCTGATGGTCTCCACCCTTCTGTAGTTCATCTTTGTCTTTTATTTCGTCGCTCATAGATGCTTTTAATACTTATTTTATATATTTTAGGCAAAAATACAAAGAAAATTCGAGAAAAAGGCGTATCTTTGCCGAAAATTTGAAAAATATAAGATTTCATCATGGCACAAGAAGATGTTTTTAAGAAGATCGTAAGCCACTGCAAAGAGTATGGCTTCGTGTTTCCAAGTAGCGAAATTTATGATGGTTTGGCAGCCGTTTACGACTATGGTCAGAATGGTGTCGAGCTGAAAAACAATATCAAGCAATACTGGTGGCAGAGCATGGTGCTGCTGCACGAGAACATTGTGGGTCTTGACGCAGCTATCTTCATGCACCCTACCGTATGGAAGGCCTCAGGCCATGTGGATGCATTCAACGACCCATTGATCGACAACCGTGATTCCAAGAAGCGTTATCGCGCCGATGTGCTCATCGAGGACCACATGGCGAAATACGAGGAGAAGATTGCCAAGGAGATTGCCAAGGCCAAGAAACGTTACGGCGACAAATTTGACGAAGCTGAGTTCCGTGCGACGAATCCCCGTGTCTTAGAGAACCAGAAGAAGTTCGACGACCTACATGCCCGTTACACCGAGGCCATGCAAGGTCCTAATCTCGAGATGCTGAAGCAGATCATCGAGGACGAAGGTATCGTGGATCCCATCAGCGGGACTAAGAACTGGACAGATGTCCGTCAGTTCAACCTGATGTTCTCTACCCAGATGGGTGCGGCAAGCGATGCTACCAGCAAGGTATATCTCCGCCCGGAGACAGCACAGGGTATCTTCGTAGATTACCTCAGCGTTCAGAAGACAGGTCGTATGAAGTTGCCATTCGGTATCTGCCAGATTGGTAAGGCGTTCCGCAACGAGGTGGTTGCCCGTCAGTTCGTGTTCCGCATGCGTGAGTTCGAGCAGATGGAGATGCAGTTCTTCTGCCAGCCTGGCACCGAGATGAAGTGGTTTGAATATTGGAAGAAGGTTCGTTTGGCATGGCACGAGGCACTCGGCATGGGCAACGACAACTATCGTTTCCACGACCATGAGAAGTTGGCTCACTATGCCAACGCCGCTACCGACATCGAGTTTAAGATGCCATTCGGTTTCAAGGAGGTGGAGGGTATCCACAGCCGTACCAACTTCGACCTCTCTCAGCACGAGAAGTACAGCGGTCGTTCCATCAAGTACTTCGACCCAGAGAAGAACGAGAGCTATGTGCCTTACGACGTGGAGACATCCATCGGTGTAGACCGTATGTTCCTCAGCGTGATGTGCCATTCCTATTGCGAGGAGAAGCTGGAGAATGGCGAGACCCGCGTAGTATTGAAGTTGCCTGAGGCATTGGCTCCTGTGAAGTGTGCTGTTTTCCCATTGGACAAGAAAGATGGTCTGCCAGAATTGGCCCACGAGATTGTCGACGAGCTCAAGTTCCATTTCAACACCCACTACGGAGATCCCAAGGATTCCATCGGCAAGCGCTATCGCCGACAGGATGCCATCGGTACACCGTTCTGCATCACAGTAGACCATGAGACTCCTAACGACCATAAGGTGACTCTCCGTCATCGCGATACCATGGAGCAGGAGCGTGTAGCCATCAGCGACCTTCGCAGCATAATCGAGGATCGCGTAAGCATCACTAATGTTTTGAAGAAACTCGGCAAGGAAATCAAGGACTTCTAAATAAACAAAAATCAAATACACATAGATGAATTTGAAGATTTTGAAATATTTGTTTCTGCTGCTAATGTCAGCCTTCGTGCTGGCATCATGCAGCGAGACCGACGAAGATACCGACTCCGAGTATGAAGACTGGGAGGCGAAGAACAAGACGGCTTTTGCAGAGATTCTCACCCAAGCCAAGGAGGAAGGAGAAGGCAACGGCTGGTACGTCTACCGCAATTGGAGCATGGAGAACCAGACGGGAAACACCGATAACAACAACCATCCCGTCACTCCCACCTACAACGAGCAGGAAGACAACATCGTTGTGCAGGTTCTGCAGCAGGGAGAAGGCTCTGCCGTGCGCCCTCTCTACACAGACTCGGTCATGGTCAGTTACAAGGGCATGCTGAAAAATGACTATGTATTCGATAGCAATTTTACAGGCGACTATGATGCCAACAAGGCTCAGACCACCAACTTTATCGTCAAGGGTGTCGTGGACGGCTTTGCCACTGCTCTGATGAAAATGACACGTATCGGCGACCACTGGATGGTCTACATGCCCTACACCCTCGGCTATGGCTCCACACAGAATAGCAGTTCCACCATTCCCGCCTACTCGATGCTCAAATTCGAGATTGTGCTCAAGGGATGGTACACCGATGGAAAATGGATCAAAAAATAACACTATTCACCCCACAAAAAAGTCCTGTGCCGAAGAGACACAGGGCTTTTTTTACTTTCCTCCCGACAGAGAGGAGGACTCCCACTTTCTCATACTCATCATCCGAGAAGTTCAATTCTAAAAATATGTTGCAAAGCATAAACAAATGTATGTGCTCGCACACATTTTTATCTTGCAAGCAAAAAAAATGTTATTATCATGCAAAAATATTCGCAAAATTATTGCTGATTACAAGAATAATAGTACCTTTGCACCAGATTTATAAGTTTTAGGTTTTTAGTTAGGTAATAGATCGCAATAGGTTATTGTTTTTAGGTAAACAAGAGATTGCCATTCCAGGACGAGAGGTATTGGAAACTATAAGGTAATTAGAGATTGTTATTCAAGGACAACAAAACAGAATTAGGATAGGACACAGAAAAGAGTGACAAAACGGAGCTCTTTCTCATCCTGTGAATTCTACCCAATAGATAGAGGTTTGCTGAAAGGTGATAAGAACTTGTATTTTGGGATTAACAGAAATAAAACATTCAAAATCATAAAAGATGGCGATTCCTGATAGGAGGGATCGCCATTTTTCTCGCTGTGAAGTTCATACTTTATTAGATAGTTCATATAACATTATTTGGCAATATATACATCATGCTATATAACAAAAAGACAGAATATCTGATGGAATCGATACGTGCGGGGCGCTCCATGCACCGTGGCGAGAAACTGAACCTCATCGTGGGATTGAGCATTCCTTCCATGCTGGCACAGATTTCCACCGTCATGATGTTCTTCATCGATGCTTCCATGGTTGGCCATTTGGGCGCAGAGGCTTCTGCAAGCATTGGACTCATCGAATCCACCACATGGCTTATCGGCAGCTTGCTGAGTGCCTTTGCCACAGGTTTTTCTGTTCAAGTAGCCCACTTCATCGGAGCCAACGACTTTGGTCAAGCCCGTCAGGTGTTTCGCCACTCGCTGCTCTGCGGTATCGTCTTCAGCTTGCTGATTGCGCTCACAGGCGTGGGCATCCACTCTCCCCTGCCCCGCTGGCTGGGTGGAGGCGCCGACATAGCTGACAACTCATCGGCATACTTCTTGGTTTACAGCCTCGCACTACCTTTTATCTACCTGTACCACATGTCGGGCATGATGCTCAAGGCCGCAGGCAACATGCACACCCCAAGTGTCATGGCTGTATTGATTTGCGCATGCGATGTGATATTCAATTATTTCTTCATCTATGTCATGCACATGGGTGTCGTGGGCGCAGCTTTAGGAACCGCCTTGGCTTATGTATGCATCTCGCTGCCCAACCTCTGGCAGGCGGCCTGTCGCAATAAGATACTCAACCTGCGACAGGACGAGATTCGTTTCACTTGGGTGCGCGAATACATGCGCAATGCCTTCAAGATAAGCATTCCATTGGCCATACAGAACATTCTGATGAGCGGCGCACAGATAGTCAGCACCATGATTGTGGCGCCATTGGGCAACATAGCCATTGCCGCCCATTCGTTCGCCATCACCGCCGAAAGCCTATGCTACATGCCAGGCTACGGAATAGGCGATGCCGCCACCACACTCGTTGGCCAGACCCATGGTGCCGGAAGAATAGAACTGTGCCGAAAGTTTGCTTATATGACCGTTGGACTCGGCATGGGCGTAATGGCTGTAATGGGGATTGTCATGTATCTCTTTGCCCCGGGAATGATGGCTGTTCTATCGCCTGTCGACACCATCTGCGACTTAGGCACCCGCTGCCTTCGCATAGAAGCTTTCGCCGAACCTTTCTTTGCCGCCAGCATCGTGACTTATTGCGTTTGCGTAGGAGCTGGCGACACCTTCAAGCCTGCCGCCATCAACTTGGGAACGATGTGGCTTGTACGTCTCACCTTGGCTTACGCCCTATCCCAGAGCTATGGGCTGGAAGGGGTATGGATAGCAATGGCCACTGAACTTACTTTCCGAGGCATACTGTTCCTCATCCGCCTCTATAAAGGCAGTTGGATGAACAGCTTTCTGAAAGGGAAGAGCAAAGAGTGAAGAGATAAAAGACATTCAAAGAAGGAAATTGCGAAATATATCTTGGTATGCCACCCATAACTATCCGTAAACACCTATCACATTTTCCCGTGAAAATTTCTTTACATTTCCTTCCCTGAGATTTCCGTATTTTCAACCGTCTGCTATCTGTTTCTGAATATTGAAAATATGAGTAAAATACCAACACATTGATTATCAACGTATTACGCTTTCAGCACTTCCATGATAATGTAGAGAATCCCTAATGTCGTACGACCATAGACCGCATAGTTGTACGACATTAGGCTGCATAGTTGTACGACATTAACACTTATAGTCGTACAACCATCATTTCATAGTCGTACAACTATAGAATTTTATCCTGCGAAAAATGATCAAACAAGGAAGCAACTCATGCAGAAATCTATTTTCTTGCTCTTATATTCCCCAACAACAAGTAAGCAAAATATAGAAATAAATCATGACAATGATAGTTGTTATTTTATCATTACCAAACAATACAAAATGTTAGTTTAATGTTAAGAAAGCAAGCCCTTTGAAAGTTTTTTCTCAAAATGCTTGCGTGGTCTGTAGAATTGTACTACTTTTGCAGTATCAAGTTTGTGAGAAAAAAAAGATAAATACACATTAATTTATATAAAACAACATCAGCTATTATGAAACTCAAGAAGTTTTTCGCAGTTGCCATCGTGTTGCTTACTGCCGGACAGACAATGGCTCAGACGATGCCGCCCATCCCGGTAGACAAAGATGTAAGAATAGGCCATTTGGACAATGGTCTGACTTATTACATCCGACACAACAACTATCCCGAGCATGTAGCCAGTTTCTACATCGCACAGAAAGTAGGTTCAATCAACGAAAACGACGACCAACGGGGATTGGCTCACCTCCTGGAACACCTCGCCTTCAACGGATCTGAGCATTTTAAGGGCAACAGCCTGCAAGAATATTTGCAGAGCATCGGTGTGGAATACGGAAGAAACCTCAATGCCTACACCGCTGTAGAGAACACCGTATACTACTTTACCGATGTGCCTACAGCACGCGTTTCGGCAGTAGACTCATGCATGCTCATCCTGAAAGATTGGAGCAACGGCATATCGCTAACCAAGGAAGACATCAACGACGAGCGCGACGTGGTGCACAACGAATATCGTATGCGCATGGTGGGACAGCAGCGTATCCTTGAGCGTGCCCTGCCAAAACTTTATCCCAACTGCAAATACGGCTACCGTATGCCTATCGGCTTAATGAGCGTCATCGACGGCTGCGACCCAGAGACGCTGCGCAGCTATTATCGCAAATGGTATCGCCCAGACAACCAAGCCATCATCGTTGTAGGCGATGTGGACGTAGACCATATCGAGGCGCAGATCAAGAAACTTTTCGGAAGCATCAAGGTGCCAGCCAATGCCGCCAAGGTAGTGCCTGTGGAAGTGCCAGACAACAACAAGGCCATCTACGTGGTAGACAAGGACAAGGAGCAGCAGATGGATCTTTTTCAGATTTTCATGAAGCACGAAGCCACCCCCGACTCTTTGAAGAGCGGTGTCGACTATCTGCTCAAAGGCTATATGGACAACCTCTTCAGCAGTATGATGAACGCCCGCTTCAGCGAGAAATCGCAGGAGCCCAACTGTCCTTATCTGCAGGCAGGAAGCAGCATAGGCGACTACCTCATATCCAGCACCAAGGAAGCTCTCTCAACCTATGGTGCGGCAAAGGAAGGAAAAATCAAGGAGGCGTATGCTGCCGTGCTACGCGAATTGAAGCGTGTGCGCGACTATGGCTTCACAGCCACTGAATACCAGCGCGCTAAAGATGAGTTTATGAGCCAAATAGAGAAGGCTTACACCAACCGCGACAAGATGAAGAACGAGCAGTTCACCACTCAGTATGTGGACAACTTCATCAGAAAAGAGCCTATTCCTTCTGTAGAGGACGAATATCAGATTTATCAGATGCTGGTTCCACACATCCCAGTGGAGGCTATCAATCAGTATGCCAAGCAATTGGTATGCGAAACAGACACCAACCTTGTGACACTCGTCATGATGCGCGAGGCCGATGGTGTGGTTTACCCTACCGAGCAAGAACTCGCCGACATCGTAAAGCAGGTACGCGGAGAAAAACTCGAAGCCTATGTGGACAATGTGAAACAGGATCCTCTCATCGCCCAAAAGCCTAAGACTGGCAAAATCAAGAGCACTACAGAAGACAAGAAATTAGGATTCAAGACTCTCACGCTCTCCAATGGTGCCAAGGTGGTGCTGAAGAAGACCGACTTCAAGGACAACGAGATTCAGTTCGCAGCCACAGCCAATGTAGGTTATTCATCACTCGACAAGTCTGACTATACCTTTGCCTTTGTGGGTGGCATGTTGCTCAACGCCAGCGGTCTGGGACAGTTCTCAAGCAATGACCTCGAGAAAGCCCTCGCAGGCAAGCAGGCCAGTGTGTCTTACACCATCACTCCTTTCAAGCATGGACTCTCGGGCAACTCCACCCCTAAGGACATCGAGACCCTCATGCAGCTCATCTATCTCAAGATGACAGCCTTGAGCAAGGACGAGAAATCAGCGTCCAACCTCCTGAACACCATTAAGACTGCACTTGCCAACCAGAGCAAGAGCCCAGAAATGGTTTATCAGGATTCGCTGCAGAGCACCATCTACATGGGCAGCAAATTGGCACGCATCCCAAAGACCGAAGACCTCAACGCTGTCAACTACGACCGCGTACTCGAACTGGGCAAGCAGATGTTCACCAACGCCAAGGACTTCACCTTCTTCTTCGTGGGCAACTACGACGAGAAGACTCTCCTTCCGCTCATCGAGCAATACATCGCCTCCATCCCAAACAAGGGTGTCAAACTGAAGAACAAGGTCATCCCTGTAGCCACTGGCGAGGTGAAGAACATATTCAGCAAGAGCATGGAAAACCCCATGTCGCAAGTTACCGAGATTTGGTACGCCAAGACTCCTTACACCCTGCGGACAAGTGTGCTCGCCGACATCTCTGCGCGATTGCTGCAAATGGACTATCTACGCAACATACGCGAGAAGCTGAGCGCTGCCTACCATGCTGGAGCCGATGCAAGCATGGCACTCGACTGGGACGGGCAGTTGGCCATCAGCCTGACAGGAAGCGCACAGCTCAACCCCGAGAAGCTCGACGAGGCGTTGCCTTACTTCTTCTCTGGTTTGAAGACTACCGTAGAGCAGCCTAACGCCAGCGATCTGCAGAAAATCAAGGAGATACTGGCCAAGCAGGCCTCCGTAGACGCTAAGACCAATGGCTACTGGACAAACATTTTGAGCAACTATGTCATCAACGGCGTAGACCTCCACACCGATTATCTGAAGACAGTAAGTGGTGTCGACGGCAAAGCCATTGGCGATTTCCTCAAGAACATCGTCCTCAAGCCAGGCAACCACATGGAAGTCATCATGAAGGCTACCAAGGAAAAGGCTGGGAAATAAAAACTCGGACTAAAGTGACGGTAAAACCACCATACCAAGTGTGATATTTTCACCGTCACTAAAGCCAACAAAACCATAAGAGGTCCCGTTGCAGAACCAAGTTCTTACAACGGAACCTCTTATTTTGTTCAAGAAACGAATTCCCACAGAATGTCATTTCTTTCCGTGCTTTTTGAAAAGACAATCTCTCATTTTTTAAGCTCTTCTTCTAACCTTGTTAGCGAGGGCTTCGCGTCGGTCATGAAGAATCTGCTGGCATTTATCCTGTGCAAGATTCTCAACCTCTGCATTGACCTTAATTAAACTATAATCCATAACCTATTGCGATTTGTAATGCTGCAAAGATAAGACATTCTGACTACAAGCACTATGAAAAAAGTGGGAAAAACACACTTTAAGCCCCTATTTTTTGACTTAAATCAAGGAGAAAATAGGGAAATGCCTATAAAAAATATCCTTTTTCCTTTCATTATCTGCTTTTTTTTTGCGATATTTGCAACCGAAAAATCAAGAACTCCACATAAAGTTTCTAAGCGCAAGAGTCCTAAAAGGCTCAAAAAGATAGAAAAAGGAGTTCTACAACTCAGAAACATCAAAAAAAATACAAACAAAAATGAAAAAAGTACTCATGATGGTTGCCCTTGTGCTGACATGCTCCACAGGCATCCTCGCTAACGAAACATGCGCCGAGAGCGCAACAACATCCGAAATGAGCAGCCTTCCTGCCAAAAAAACTACCAAGAAGAAGGCTACTACCAAGAAGTCAACCTCCACTGCCAAGAAGACTTCCACAACCTCTAAAGCTTCTTCCAACACAAACTCCACTACTGCGGCTGTGTTATCCGGGCTTTTTGGCCACACTGGCGAAAACAAAAGCAACAATTCCGCAAGCAAGGTGGAAAGCATTGTGGGCAACATACTCGACAACGTGATTGGCACAACCACTTTCAAGAAAGCCGATCTCTGTGCGCACACATGGAAATACAAGTCGCCAGGCTGCGCCTTTACCTCAGAGAACCTGCTGGCAAAAGCAGGTGGCGAAATAGCAGCCAAGAAGGTGGAAGAAAAACTGAGCACCTATTACCAGAAGGCTGGATTCAGCAGTTCGAACACATACTTCAAGTTCAACGAAGACGGCACCTTCACCGCCAAGATTGACGGAAAAGCATGGAGCGGCACGTACACCTTCGACGAGAAGACTCACGCCATCGACTTGAAAGGTCGCCTGTTGCTCAACCTCTCTGGTTTCGCCACCAAGAACACAACAGGCATCAGCCTCCTCTTCGAGTCGAAGAAACTGCTTACCATCATACAGACTCTCACAGCTCTGAGTGGCAACACGACTCTCGGAACTATTGGTGAACTTTCCAAAAACTACGATGGCGTACGCATAGGCTTCGACCTCTGCAAGTAATCACTAACCTGTCGCACAGCGGTGGAAATTCAAAAGCGGCCTGGTTCAAAATTAGTATTTGGACCAGACCGTTTTTTATGCTATTTACACAGCAAACAACATCTTCGTATAATACAGACGAACCAAGTCAACAACAAGAGCTATTTATAGTACTCCTCCCATTGCTTCATCGCCTCTTTCCAATCGGTCTGCTCGCCTTCAGCAATGGCCCGTCGTTGCCTTTCAGCCTCATCGCGAGCCTTGTCTTGTGCCCGTTTTGCCTTCATAGCCTCGATAGTGGCATCGTCGAGAATCACTATGGCTCCACGCTTGATGGCATCTTGCAACTCCTGTTCCCCGAACGCCTTTCCCGGCTCATTGAAGTCGGAGATATTAAACTCGTAGTCGACACGCAGCTCGTGACGTATCAGTTTTTGCTGCAAACGATTTCCCGCATTCTTGAATCGCAGCAACTTTCCTATCTGACTGATTTCTGCCTGTGAGTATTTATTTCTTCCCATTTATCTTGTTTTTGGTTGCAAAGATACAAAATTTTCCATTCTGAGGGAGAGTGATTTTCGCTTTTTCTCAGAAAAAGACCTGCTTCCCCCCTTTAACTTATTCTCCAAAGTCTCATTTCTTAATGGAGCTTACGAAGTTTTATTCATATCTTCACTGCTTCATATACCTATATACAAAAAGCCCTACTCTATTTTTCCATTTACCATCACAAAAACAAAGATATCAGAAAAAGTGTTAATGTGAAACAAAAATAAGTGTATTTACTTTCATTCTGTAAGAAACAAACACCAAAAATGTTTCTTACTGAAAGATAGGATGAAATACAATAACAAAAAGTAAGTTATTATAATTAAATAACTATCAAAATGTTGTAATTTTGCACTACAAACATACATAGTGTTATATTTTTACAAAAGAAGCAGAACAATTAGTCACAAATAATAATAGGAGAGATTAATTATGAAAAAGATTGAAGCAATCATCCGTAAGACCAAGTTCGAGGATGTGAAGGAAGCATTACTTGCTGCCGACATCGAGTGGTTCTCTTACTACGACGTGCGTGGAGAAGGCAAGATGCGACAAGCACGCATCTATCGTGGTGTGATGTACGACACGAGTAGCATCGAGCGCGTACTGTTGAATATCGTTGTACGTGACAAAAACGTAGAGAAAACCATCAATGCCATCCAGGAGGCAGCCCGCACAGGCGAGATTGGCGATGGCCGAATCTTTGTCATTCCAGTAGAAGACACTGTGAGAATCCGCACAGGCGAAAGAGGCGACATCGCTCTTTATAATGCCGAGCAGGAGAAGTAATATTTAATGTTAAGTGTTAAATGTTAACTGAGTTGGATAAATTAATAGTATAATCGGAATGTTTGGAAGTTAGGTGAGAGGATCGGATGTTATGCGGGCGCATGCCAACTTAACATTTAACATTTAACACTTAACATTTAACATTCCTCAAAGTAAAAAGATTATGAGTGTACAGGATTTAGGAATTTCAATAGATACCGTGTGGATGCTCCTTGCAGCCATGTTGGTCTTTTTCATGCAGCCGGGCTTTGCCCTCTGCGAGGCGGGCTTCACCCGTAGTAAGAACACCGCGAACATTCTGTTCAAGAACTTCGTCGATTTCATGATCGGTTCCGTTCTTTTCTGGTTTGTAGGTTTCGGATTCATGTTTGGCAGCGATGGACAAGGCTTCATCGGAATGCCTAACTTTGGCGACCTCTCTTTCTATAAGAATGCAGCAGGTCTTCCTACCGAGGGCTTCCTGATGTTCGAGACCGTGTTCTGCGCCACCAGTGCTACCATCGTTTCAGGTGCCATGGCAGAACGTACCAAGTTCTCCATGTACTGCGTTTATTCATTCTTCATCTCATTGATCATCTACCCTGTGGAAGGTCACTGGACATGGGGTGGTGGTTGGCTGTGCAACGGCGAGGCAGGTTCGTTCATGATGAACACCTTTGGTGCTGCCTTCCATGACTTCGCCGGTTCTGCCATCGTACACAGCGTGGGTGGTGTCTTGGCCTTGGTTGGTGCCATCTGTCTTGGTCCTCGTCTGGGCAAGTATCGCAACGGCAAGAGCACCGCTATCCCTGGTCACAACTTGATGGCTGCCGCCCTCGGCGTATTCATCCTCTGGTTCGGAT
>DJOI01000027.1:0-3725 GCA_002439605.1 Candidatus Segatella mututuai
TTATCTCATGGATATTTCATAAAACTTTTGTGCTCATTTTGGTTGCACCAGGCCCAGGCACCCCTGAGGCACTTTGCGCAACCAGTTTTGCTCTTATCTTCTTTAGGATTTATGCCAAGGTCATCTCAACGACTTGGGCTTCTGATTTTAATTGTAATTTTCTTATTTCGTTCCTACTATCTTGGTAGGGGTCTGCTCCTTGTTTCGGCGATTTACCACCGTCACCACGCTCTGAGCCAGACCCAAGAAAGCCTGCCCAGTAATGGTATCCACCTTGGTTGCGGCAGGAGTTCCATCGTCCCCGCCCTCGCAAATACTCTGCACGATAGGAATCTGTGCAAGCAAGGGCACATTCATCTCATTTGCAAGATTCTTGCAGCCTTCCTTACCAAAGATGTAATACTTGTTCTCGGGCAGTTCGGCAGGAGTAAAGTAAGCCATGTTCTCTACCAGTCCCAAGATAGGTACATTCACCTTGTCGTTCTGATACATGTCTATTCCCTTTCGCGCATCAGCCAATGCCACCTGCTGCGGTGTACTCACAATAATGGCTCCCGTGATGGCAAGGGTCTGAAGCAGGGTGAGATGAATATCGCTGGTTCCTGGAGGAGTATCGAGGACAAAGTAGTCCAACTCTCCCCAATCAGCATCGGCTATCAATTGCTTCAAGGCGGAGCAAGCCATGCCTCCACGCCAAAGGGTAGCTGTGGCAGGGTTCACGAAGAAACCGATGCTGAGCAGTTTGACACCATACTTCTCGACAGGTTCGATGAGGTCGCGCCCATCCTTGGACACAGCGCAAGGGCGTGCATCCTCCACACCAAACATCTTGGGCATGGAAGGACCGAAAATATCGGTATCGAGCAGTCCCACTTTATAGCCCAACTTAGCCAAGGCGATGGCGAGATTGGCAGAAACCGTGCTCTTGCCCACACCGCCCTTGCCCGAGCTAACGGCGATGATGTTCTTCACCTGTGGCAACATCTTTCCCACCTCGGGACGAGGAGCCGACTTAAACTCGGTGACGATCTCCACCTCCACGTCCTTCGAGATATGATAATGTATGGCGGCCTCGGCAGCCTTTACCGTGCTTTTTAGGAAGGGATCGGTATTACGTGGAAACTCCAATATCACCTTCACCTTCATTCCGTCGACAACAGGCTGGTCTGCCACCATTCCGCTTTCCACCAAGTTCTTCTTGGTGCCAGGATACACCACTGTCGCCAGGGCATCCATAATCAACTTAGGATATAATGTCATCTCTTTCTCAGTATTTTGCCTGCAAAATTAAGCATAAAATCACGAATAAGCAAATAAAAACTAAATTATTGCAGTTTATGTCAAAAAAATAGCGGATATATCCCAGTTTTGTGTAACTTTGCAAGAATGAAACGCAAAAAACAAACCATAACAACCCTCATCATAGCCGCCATCACTCTGTGCGGCACGCCCCTCAAGACTCAGGCAGCCTCAGCTGCCCAACAGGTATATTGGACCGACGGCAACTCACAGGTTTACTATTCTGTCAACGCCAAGACATCAGACGTGGTGAAGATAGCTTTGCAGCTCTTCGCCCACGACATGCAGAGCGTTACAGGCAGAGCAGCCAAGGAGAAGGCCAATGCACCCCTGCAGATATTCCAGATGGACCAGCTCAGCAACAAGGAATTCGCCGTGCTCGAGAAGCTCAACCTCCCCATCCACCACTTCATCACCAAGAAAGAAGCTTTCTACATAGCCGCCCGCAACGGCAAGCTCATCGTGGTGGGAAGCGACGCCCGGGGCACAGCCTACGGAATATTGGAACTTTCGCGCATGGCAGGCGTTTCGCCCTGGAGCGATTGGAACGATGCCAAGCCCCGCAAGCTAAGCACCATAGGCACACGGCAGGGATTCGAAAGCCTGCAGATTCCCGACACCGAATATCGTGGTCTTGCCCTTAATTCCTCACGATGGATGAGCAACCGAAACGCCAGCAGCATCGCCCGCCTGATGTTGCGACTGCGTGCCAACACCCTGTGGCAGGAGAACACCCATCACGAAGTACTTTACGACAAAGCCGTGGCCGATAGTTTCGACATCATCATCGGCACAGGCCACAAGTTGTTGCAGGCACAAGGCAAGAAGCACAAAAAGCACAAGCACACCGTCAGCGACATCAAAATACTTTGGAGCAATCCACAGTTGTGGCTGAGAAGCAGTGCCCCAGGCACCATCATGCAGGAAATGGGCGAGAAACACGAAGCCTGCATCGCCAACGTATACGCCCCCTTAAGCGCCGCCTACCAGCTGCAGCTCGTCATGGACTTGGCATGGAACCACCAGAGTGTTTCCGCCTCCACACTTACCAAGCATCTTCAGTCATGGCTCTCCTCTCAACTCGGCAGCAACCTGGGCCACCAGCTCCTGCCCATCATGAAGGAATACTACCGGCTCACGTCTATCCGACAGCCCGAATACATGATGATTCCATTCGGCAACATGGAGTTCCACTCGGGCGAGTTTGGCAACGAGCTGGAGCGTTACCTCTATGCCTACGACCAGCTCAAGGCAAAGGTGGCTGGCATAGAGCGTTCGGTGCCCAAGGAGTTGAGCGATACCTATTTCCAACTGGTGAAATATCCTGTATTCTCGGCAGCCCTCGTTGCCGAGAAGGAATTAGAGGCACAGGAGGCGCGCCATATTGCCCGCCCAGGGCTGTTCGACAAGGACGATGAAGCCAAAGCTGCGGCAGCCCTCAGTCTGAATGCCTATCAGCAACTCAAGGCTCTGGTGCAACACTACCGCACCACGGGGAATGGAAAATGGCGCAATATCATCGACCCCAACGACGGAGCCTTACAGATGCCACAGCTGCCAGGCCGTCTGAGCAACGAGGAAATAAGCAGATACAAACAGGAAGCCTTTGACCGCGAGACCGACTTGCGACCTCTGCGCGCCATGAGCAACGACATCATAGCAAAAAATGCATGCGAATGGAACAGCACATCGGGCACACAGTCCGCCACGCTCATTCCCTTAGCAGGCCATAGCAACCAATGTGTGTCACTGCCCAAGGGGTCGACCCTTCACTACACCTTCAGCGTCCTTAAGGGAGGAGATGCCCGTTTCACACTGGCTTCTCTGCCCGACTATTCGGGCAACAAGGGCAACCAGCAGGTAAGCATCCGCATCGACCAGGGTGAGCCTGTAGTTATATCGTTGCACGATGCCTACAACTCTTCGGCATGGAAGAGTGACGTATGGCGCGGACAAACTTTGAAGAACATCTTTATTACCCTCGAAAAGGGCGACCACACCATAGACATCACGGCTCTCGACGATTCTGTAGTACTGGACCAATGGGTGCTCGATTTTGATGTCGACCGTGAGTATTATGTCATCCCCACCGACAACAATATGTAAGTGCGTCTCAATATTTTTGATGCTAAAGAGGCTGAAAACTTGGAGACTACCCCCGAAAAACTTGGAGACTACCCTCAAAAAACTTGGAGACTACCCCCGAAAAACTTGGAGACTACCCCAAAAAACTTGGAGACTGGCATCCGAAAAAAGGTAGTCTCCAAGTTGGAGACTAACCCCTTTTTCGAACAAAAACGCGATATTGAAAATATTGGAAAAACATTTTTTCCACCACACAGAACAATTTTTTCCACCTAATTGAGCAAAAAATCCATCTAATTGAGCAAAAAGTCCACCTAATTGAGCAAAAAGTCCACCTAATT
>DJOI01000027.1:3771-46995 GCA_002439605.1 Candidatus Segatella mututuai
ATTAAGCAAAAAGTCCACCTAAGCGTCTGCCATGCCATTTATTTTTAACATATATATATCCTCAACGCGAGAAATTGATGTAAAGTATTAATAATCAGAGGGAGACATAGGATTTGGAGACAGAATTGGAGACAAATATAGGGAAAGTCTCCAAGTCGAATGGCAGCAGCGACAGAAAACAAACTATGAGTCGTTCGGTATGGTGCTTTCTGTCTTTCGCTCCCAAACCTCCCGCACTCGCTCCGGGAAATCTCCGTCTCGCTCCCACGTTTCCCGAATTCGCTCCGAGAATTCGCTCCCTGTATCTCAACAAATCCAGAGCGTCAAACAACCACAAAACACGAGAAGCCACAAATGACACAGGAAACCACAAATGACACAGGAAACCACAAATGTCATCAGTGCCAATAAAAACCTTCGTATCTTTGCACCGTCATTCAAGCGAATGAACTTGGTGTAGCCAAGCTAATCATCAACTGCCAAAAACGTGAAAGCCATGACACCCTACAACAACCCGCCCCTGGGAGTACTGCTTGCCGATGCTGCAACGCAAGACAAATTGAAAATCGAAGTTCAGCTTCTTGTCCTTGAGCATGTTGTCAACATTGCTGCCATTGTCGAAATAACACTTTGCACCTGGCTCCGCATAACTGCCCAACTGAGGAATAACTTTTTTGCAACTACCCAGCCTTCTTTCCAAAAGAACAGCATGCCGAGGACTCATCTTGGTGTGATTGGTCTTTTTTGCAGCATGATTTTCCGAAATCATCAAAATATTGCAGATTTAGCACTATCCCAAATGGAAGTGCCAAGTAGTTACAATGAGAAAAACACTTCATAAAAAAAGTGTTAACAATCGGGGGGGGTAGATAAGAAAAGAAAAAAAAAGTTAAATCCATCATTATTCTGTTGGAATTTTTACAGATTCACAGGTGCGAGTCATTTATTTTCAGTAACTTTGCAGCAAAAATCAGGTCACCACAAGATTGCCCCAAAAGGTTGCTTTTGGGATAGAGGTTGACCATTTGAGCGTATAGAATGCTTCACCAAAGAAATTACATACTATAATTACTGTTAAATTCACTTGAAACATGCGACATTGTTTACCAAACTTTAACTTGAACAGAGCTAAGGCATATCTCGTATCTATCACATTGCTCGTAGAAGGGAGCACTATATCCGCCCAAACATACGAGAGCGCTTCATCAGGAGTTCCGCAGAATATCTCCGAACTGAAAGGCGAAGAAATTTCTTTTCAGAACTATAACGCCTATACAAGCGTAGAACGCCCATGGGAATACGACAAGATGTTGCTGCTCTACAACGTAGGGTCGGGCAAGTTTCTTAATGTAGGTAGTTATTGCGGAACCCACGCCACCTTGAGCGAGGTGCCACGCCCCTTTTGGTTTCAGCGCAGAAACGAGACCTGGCTCAAGTCTATCTGGGCCTACAAGCGTTATCCCTCATCCAGCAAGACCGGCATTGATTTCTGCGACGAACTGTCAGCACTCAAGAAAGTACAGATAGGCAGCAACTACCAAGATACAAAAAATGGCACAACCAGCGGCCAGACCACCACATACAGCTATGCCAAATACAACTACATCAAGATAATCGGCACCAACGACAATGCCGACAGCGGCACGAGTTTATGCGAAGCTGGCTACCAGCCCAATGGGCAAGGCTTCAGCTACGAAAAGCCTATCGATTTCAGCACACAGAAGATTGTCGCACAGATAGACATCAGCGACATCAAGGCTCAATATACATCAGGAGGGAATGGCGAGTTGGAAACCATATTCTCTGTAGGAAAGGACATCACGAAATGGAGCCCGGAGATATGCGACGTACACATATATGCCTCCCACAACACATCTACAGGAAAGATTGAGATACGGGTACAGTGTGTCAACGACAGCTACAGCGACCTGACACAAAAAACCATCTTACATGACCTCGAAGAATTAGGCATCAAAAACAACACGATTGACATAGAGATTTCCAGCACTTCCATCAAGGTTGCCGGCCAGGAATGTATGCCCAAGAGCAAAGATGTCTCTACAGAGAATCCTATCGGCTCTTTTTTCTCTAATACAGCCGTACAGGTAGGCAGCGCAGAAAACAAAAGATATTCCAAAGCCACCTACAACTTTGTAAAGGTTTACACCACACAGCCCCAAACCTTAGGCGACACATGCATAGTGAAGCCTGGCACATACTTTCCAGAAGGCTACCAAGGCAACATGACGTTCCAGAAAAGCATAGACGGCAACCTACAGGCATGGGCAGTATCTGCCGACATCGAACTCTCCACCTGCATTGGCGAGAACGAGAATGTACTCTCCATAGGCACCAATATAGCAGAGTCGTCGGCTGGCAACAATTTGCTTTTTTACTATAATGCCACCGACAAGAAGCTAAAGCTGCACTACGTGAACGATGCCGCCACGCCTATAGCACAGTCGGTAGTAGATATAGCGTCCGTAGATGCCACCCATCAAACATTGAAAGTCCATCTCGACGACAATGGGCTGATGGTGAACGGCACCAAGATGGACGACAAGAACGATGTCATCAAGAACCTCTCGTCGCCGTCAGTGGGAAGCTTGCAGGTGGGAAGCAAGGACGCATCCGCCCCATCCCATGCCATCTACCAGAACCTATCTGCCACCCACTCCTACCCACAAGCAGGAGAAGTATGGAACGGCAAGAAGTTTATGACGCAGAAAGAGGGCAACCTCAGCGACAAGGAGGTGCAAGTGGAAATGGACCTCTCCACCTGCACTGGCAAGAACGAGAACATCCTATCCATCGGCAATGCCATCAGCAAATGGGGTACGGGCAGCGGAGAGAATAACATCCACATTTATTATACAAGCGGCACTTTGGAAATAGATGCCGTCAACTCAACATACACGGGTAGTAGCAACTATAGGCTTCGCACAACATATACAGGTGTGAAAGGCGACATCGCTTTCCGGCTGAACAGCAAAGGACTGTTTCTTACCAAAGATGGTGAAGAAAAAATCGTCGACAAATTCGGTTCCGAGAATGCCATCATCAAGAATCTATGCAACAACGCCATCACCAAGACGCTACAGGTGGGCAGCTGCGAAGGAAACAACCGTAGCCATGCCACATACAAAAAGATAGCTATCATGGATGTCGCTTCTGCCGCAAAGCAATTCCGCACCTTGAGCACACCAAGCAACATAGCAGCCACCTCCACACAGAGCAAGGTTGCCTATGTGCCTTACTACAACTACGCCGCCGACGGAAAGTCCAACTTCAAGACCGAAGCTTACAATATAGACTTCAACAATGGCGACTACATAGAGGCAGAGATCGACATCACCCCAATATCCGACAGCAACACCAACATCTTCTCCATCGGCACCAATATCGCCATCTGGGGACATGACGCGAAAAACGAAGCCAACAATGCCGACAACATCCACTTCTACTACCTTGGCAAGGAAGACAAAAATGCCATCATACAGGTAGCATACGTCAACAAGCAGCATAACGATGACTTGAAGAAAAAAATTCTCATAAGACCTGATGCCAATGGCAGACTCATCATGCACATCAACCTGTCGGAAGCCGACGGACTCGTGGTAAACAACAATAAGATTTACTACCCGGAGAACGAGAACCCGATGCCAAGCATCCCATATGATGCCGAGTATGCCGGCGAGATCATCAAGTTCAAGCATGATGCCAACGGAGAGCCTGTGCTCGATGCCAACGGCAAGTACATCCCGGTGAAGAAAGGCGAGGAGGGTTACGACACCGCCAAACCTATCAGGGAAACCACCTCAGACTACATGTGGACCACGGAAGACCGCGACAGCGAAGAGATGCCGGTATTCATCTCCTCAAGGTTCAGCCTCGAGTCGAACGCATCCAACAACGAAGGGTCATTTCTGTCGTGGGCACCCTACTACGAGCAAGGCAACACCGACTGGGGTAGTGTAGGCGTGTATGCCGACCGCAACCTGCCACAACCTGCCATTTCCACCGAGCAGTCGCAGATGACTTCGGAATGGTACTTCGCACCTGTGAAGGGCATGGAGAATACTTACCAAATCTATCTGAACATGGCCGATACACCAGTGCCATATCGCGACATATCCAATGATAAGAAATACGATTACAAGAAAGAAAGCGGCAAGTTCTACCTGCAGGCAACATCGGTAAACGTATACGGCAACAACCTTGAGAACTACGGCGGAGGCTATGACGACGAGAAAAACGCAGACGAGTATACAGACGTGGAGGCTCTGGTCACCATTCCTACTGGCGACAAGGCAGAATACAGCTATTGGAAAATTTTCAACGTAGCAGAATATTACAGCCTGTTCAAGGCTACCAACAGCGAGATGTCGACCAAGGTTGATCTCACCTACTCCATGCGAGACCCTGACTTTGCAAGAGAGAACGAGGATCTGGGCAACTGGAAGCTCGACGCATCCTTGCAGGGCAAGAACCAGACCGTAGTGGGCTTTGACCAATACACCAAGAAGTACGACAATGCAACAGGAAGCTTCGACCAGGACTATACCGACGATGACGGGCACAAGAATTCGACATCAAATGGTTCAGAAATTGATAAAGGCAACGACTTTTACCAATTCTCCAAGAAACACATCTTTAACCATGCACGCTATATGGGTGTGGAAGTGAAGAACGGCGGCTACGGAAAATTCTATCAAGAAGGACTGTCCATCTCCAACCCGGGCTGGTATGTCATCCGATGCGCTGGTCTGAGCAACGTGGGTGCCAAGCTCTTTGTAAAATACCAAGGCAGCACGCTGGAGCAACCTCTCCACAAGGTGACCGACGAGGAGAACGCCTATTTCAACGCCACAGACAAGGTTTGGCCATACGACCAGTTTGTAATCGGCGGCAACAAGACTGCCATGCCACTCTACAACGCCCTCGTGGCAATGAACGACCAGAATGCCGACAACAGCAATATAGACGGCCAAGACTGCAAGGAAAGCGACAAACTCTTCAACAAGCTGCAGACGCAGGTGGCTTTCTATGTATCAGAAGAAGAACTGAAAGGCGGAACATTGACGGTGACTTTCGGCATCGACATTCCACAGCAACAGAACGCCACCAGCCCTACAAGCAACGACTGGACGGTGTTCGACAACTTCCACCTGGAGTATGGTGGCGACAATGCCAAAGACCCCAACATCGTTCTTGACGAAGACTCCACTACGTTGGGATACCTGGATCGTTCGATGCACATTTTCAAGGACAGACCTATGCGACTGAAGCGCACGTTCGACCCTAACACATGGAACACGCTCGTATTGCCGGTGTCGCTCACCAAGGCTCAGTTCATCGAGTTGCTCGACAACGACGAGACGGCACAGTTGCTCAAGATAAAGGAGATAAAAGGCACCAAGCTCATCTTCACCCCCGAGACAGAAGAGACAGAAGGAGGCACCTTCCTCAGAGCCAACAAGCCTTACCTCGTCAAAACATCCAAGGCAAACGGGCAGAACACGGAATATGTGGCACATATCTATCACTGGGCCGACGGCGGAAAGACCAAGGAAGACGTAACTTGTCCCGCTGGACATTTCGCAACTTTCGGTGTCACCCTCACTCCCGTGAACGACAATCCCAACAAGGGCGAAGCCATCTACGACTTCGCCAACAACGCCAAGTACAAGACCAATATCAACGGCGAGACATACGACTACGTGGTGAACTTGGGCGATGAGGACATCGCCAAGGATGCCGACGGATTGGGACGCACCGCTACCTTCTATGGTACACTTTGCAAGACCTTCGACTTCGACAAGGACGGCAAGGGCTACTATCTCAAACAGCGCCCGAGACTCAACGACGGCAAAAGCTACTATATGAAGCCTGACGGTGGCAACAATTTCTACTACCGCAAGAAAGGAAGTTCGTACGGTCTGAAAGCGTTTCGCTGCTGGTTTGTGTACGACGAGGCACAACCCACAGCTGCCAAATACTCCATAGAGATAAGCGGTGTCACCGACGACACCACTGACATAGAAGCCATCGAGGCAAGCAACGGCTTGAACACCATAGCCCGCTATAAGGGTGCCATCTATAACCTCAATGGCCAGAAGGTGGCAGAAGGAAAGACGCTCAACCAGTTGCCTGCAGGCATATACATTGTGAACGGCAAAAAATACATTATCAACAAATAAGAATAGGAGAACAAGAGATGAAGAAATTATATATCAAGCCAAGCATTCAATTGGTGCCTTGCTATGCAGAAAACCTTCTCGCCTCTATTTCCGGATGGGAAAGTAGCAAAGATCCTGAGACAGACAACGGTTCTTGGGAGGAAGACGGTGACGATGAGTTTGGAGGAGGGAAATGACGAACTGTTGAAAAACATTTCTAATTCGCTTATTTCCAACATTTTGTCTATTTTTGTCACAAATTTCTGAATCTCTTACGTAGAGATTCAGAGAATTGATTCATTTAGGTTCAATTTTTCATGTTCCTTATTTTTATCCACTTTCGTTCATTATCGCTGCCAATATTTTGGCATTGGCATCGTCCACTTCCGAGGATTGGAGGGAGCGGAGATAGATCTGTGTGGTGGACTCAGAATTGTGCCCCAATACCTCGCTGATGACGGAAAGATAGGAAACCGTCAATGAGGCAAAGGCATCAGAAGTGATGAACAAAACGAACAGAGGGGAACAACCAAAATCGGTCATTCCCCTCTGTTCGTTTTATTCGAAAAATTCCTTGATGTTCAATGGCAAGGACAGCCCCTTCAAGGCAATTGTCTTCCCGCCCTGACTTTTTACAGCCTCAGCAGGATTCTCATTTCCCTGTTTCCTTTGGAGTACGCTTGTCGCGACGATAGCTGCGATAGTCGTCAAGAGGAATTTCCTTGTCTGGCTCCACCAGCTCGCCCTGCCGTGGCAATTCAAACTTCATGTACTTGATGTTGAGTCCACGCTCTATCCACATGCTCTCATAGTAAGTCTGGATGGAAAGTATCTTGCGCGTCACGCCGTCGATGCCATCATGATGATAGAGGTCTTCGGTGCGGAAGAGCACTGGCAGACGATTCTCCTGCACCATATAGGTGGTATAGGTGAAGAGGAAATTGGAATCGGTCTTGAGATGGATGATTCCTCCATCGACCAAGAAACGACGATAACGGTCCATGAAATAGGTGGAGGTAAGGCGCTTGCGAGGATTCTTCATCTGTGGGTCGCTAAAGGTTAGCCATATCTCCCGCACCTCGTCCTGGGCAAAGAAACGGTCTATAATCTCGATGTTGGTGCGCAAGAAAGCCACATTCTTCATTCCCTCCTCGATGGCTTTCTTGGCTCCTGTCCACATACGGGCACCCTTGATGTCCACTCCGATGAAATTCATCTCGGGATAGAGCCTGGCAAGTTCTACGGTATATTCGCCCTTACCACACCCCAACTCGAGCACGATGGGGTTGTCGTTGTGGAAATACATCTCTCGCCACTTGCCCTTCATCTCGAAAGGCACGTCGTCTACCACACCATAAGGGTACTGGAAGACATTCTCGAATGCTTCCATGTCTGCAAACTTTGCTAATTTTCCTTTGCTCATGTATCTATTTATTTTCGTTAATTTTCCATTTACTGAAATGGCGGTGCAAAGTTACTGCTTTTAGTCGAAAATAAAGAGATAAAGATCAAAATAATAGATAAAATATTGTTAGACGTTGGTGGCTGGCAGGACAAAAAAAGAGCATCCAGACAGACTCACGTCGCCCGAGATGCTCTGATGATAGAATTACTAACTAAAAATAATTTAATCTATAACTACCGTTGTCCAACCATGCTTGTCCTCAATGATACCATACTGAATACCACGCAACGTGTCGTACAAGTGCTTGGATACAGGACCTGGCTCGGTGCCAAAGTCGTAACGTTTGCCTGTCTCGAGATCATCGATATAACTGATAGGCGAGATGACAGCAGCCGTACCGCAGGCTCCAGCCTCCTCGAAGGTACTAAGCTCCTCCTCTGGAATCTGCCGACGCTCCACCTTCATGCCGAGGTCTTCCGCAAGTTGCATAAGGCTCTTGTTGGTGATGGACGGAAGGATGGACGTGCTCTTAGGCGTAACGTATGTATTGTTCTTGATGCCGAAGAAGTTGGCCGCACCACACTCATCCATATATTTCTTCTCTTTTGCATCGAGATAGAACTCGCAGGCATAGCCTTTCTCGTGAGCAATCTGGTTAGCTCTGAGAGAAGCCGCATAGTTGCCACCCACCTTATAGATACCTGTCCCCAAAGGAGCAGAACGGTCGAAATCACGAATGATGACGTAAGGGTTGGCAGAGAAGCCTCCCTTGAAATAAGGCCCCACTGGAGTTACAAAAATGAGGAAGCAATACTCTGAAGCAGGATGAACACCCACCTGCGCACTCGTACCGATGAGCAACGGGCGAATATAGAGTGTCGCGCCACTCTCATAAGTAGGAATCCATTCCTGGTTGAGGCGAACTACCTTCTTTACCATTTCCTCGAACATCTCTGTAGGCACCTCAGGCATCAATATGCCACGACATGTACTCTGCAAGCGAGCAGCATTCTCATCCATTCGGAACACGCGCACTTTTCCATCAGGACAACGATAAGCCTTCAGACCTTCGAATGCTTCCTGGCCATAGTGAAGGCAGGTTGCGGCCATGTGCAATTTAAGATACTCATCAGAGCAAACTTCTATTTCGCCCCATTTCCCGTTGCGATAGTAGCAGCGAACATTGTAATCGGTCTGGCGATAGCCAAACGACAGTTTTGACCAATCCAAGTCTTTCATAACATTTACATTTTTACTGTTCTACTAATATTTAGTTGCAAAATTACAAAATAATCCGTTAGCCTGCAACTTTTTCGCTTATTATTTAGGAAAATAGTCACCTTCCACTATTCTTCTATCAGCAACTTTTTAATCTCTGCATCGGTCTTGGTGAGTTTGTCTTTGCAGAGTTTCACCAATTTCTTAGCTTTCTTCAGCTGGTCGGAGAGCTGATCAATGTCGAGTTCGTCGTTCTCCATCTTCTCTACGATGCCTTCCAACTGTCGCAGAGCTTCTTCGTATTTCATCTCTTTTGTTTCCATATTCTTTCATTATTCGTTTTATTCGTTGGCTTTACTTTTCTTTCACTACCTTGCTGACAATTGTTCCCTGCGCAAACCTGGTGTGCAAGACATCACCTACCTGTAGCAAGGAAGCATCCCTGACACTCCTGCCATCCTTCAAAGTGATGCTGTAGCCACGACGTAAGAGCAAGTCGGGGTCGAGAGCCTTGAGTCGTTGCTGCAGCATTTCGATACGATGGCTTTCAGAAAGCATCTTGCGTTGCAACAGGGGTTGCATGTTCTGGGAAAGGATATCCAACCTGCGCCGGGAGTCAGCCATCCGCTCCTGCAGGCTGAAGTGGATGCGACTGACAATTCGGTCGATGCGAGCTGTCTGCTTCGCATGAACCACCGAGAAAAGTGAGGGAATGGCCTCAGCCAGATGATCCAATCGTAGACGCTCCATATCAAGTCGATGCTTCACGTGGCGAACGACAGACTCCTGTGCCTCTTCCACCCTTGCCAGCACTCTGGAAAGATGGTCGACGAGGAAAGCTGCAGCTGCCGTAGGAGTCTTTACACGCTGGAAGGAAATCATGTCAAGCACGCTCTCGTCGCGCTCATGTCCTATGCCCGTGATAATTGGCAGAGGAAAGTTGGCTACATTCTCTGCCAAAGCAAGGGTATCGAAACCAGAAAGATCGCTGGTAGCACCCCCACCTCGAATGATCACGACACAATCCCACAGTTCCCATTCGGCATTGATACGGTCGAGAGCTGCTATGACACTTTGCTCTACCTCCTCACCCTGCATAGTAGCCGCAAAGAGAGCTGTACGAAACTGGAGTCCGTAAGCATTGCCGCCGAGTTGATTGCAGAAGTCGCCATAACCTGCCGCCGAGGCACTCGACACGACGGCTATGCGCTGACAGAAAAGTGGAAGGGAGAGTTCTTTCTGCAAACTGAATACCCCCTGCCGCTTGAGCGTTGCAATGATTTGCAGGCGCTTGCGAGCCATGTCGCCCATAGTGTAGGTAGGATCCATGTCGTCGACAATCCATGAGAAACCATAGTTCTCGTGAAACTGGGCGTGAACCTTGAGGAGAACCTTCATTCCAGCGTGGAGCCTCTGACCGGTAATCTGCTCAAACTGTGGACGTATGTTTATCCATCGGTTTCGCCAACAGGCTGCATGAGCCTTGGCTATGGGCGTATTGGATTGTTCGTCTTTCTCTATCAATTCCATGTAGCAATGACCTCCATAGCCCTCACGCACCTCCGACAGCTCTGCCTCTACCCAATAGCTGTCGGGCAGAGCAAGCGAAAGCGTATCTCGCACTATCGAGTTCAACTCATAGAGAGTAAATCTTTGCTTCATATATTTTATATTGTAACATAAGATAAAAGAAGAAATCATTCTTCACTATTCACTCTTCGTTCTTCTTTCTTCACTATTCACTCTTCATTGCTTTTCCCGTCTGATAAGCCTTCCAGAAGTCGGGCACACCATATCCGAAAATATTATCGGGATGCTGCTGATTGTTTCCTGACAACCTGACAAGCTTGATAATCTGTCGGGCAGACTTATGCGGAAAAGCCTGCCACAGGCAAGCCACCATGCCTGCCACAAGCGGTGAGGAGAAAGACGTGCCATTATCGTTGATGATGCTTCCACGTCCTGTTATGACAGAGGTCGGGCTGCCCATTGCCATCACATCAGGTTTGATACGCCCATCGGCAGTAGGCCCTACTGCACTAAAAGGAGCATTGATACCTTGTGAATTGACACTGCCCACAGTGAGGATATCCTTGGCATCGGCTGGGAAATTGATGCGTTTCCAGGTTCCCATGCCATCGTTGCCTGCAGAATTGACGCAAACAATGCCCTTGTCTGCCAGCATAGAGGCAGTATGTGAGATAAAAGTCGCCTCTCCATCCTGCTCTGCATAACGATGGTTCATAGAAGCATCGTCGAAATCATGATATCCCAAGGAAGAATTAATGATGTCTGCACCTACACTATCGGCATATTCTGCAGCCTCTGCCCAATAGTCTTCCTCTGCAAGGCTCTCGGTACGCTCATCCTCGCAGCGTACCAGCAGATAGGAGGCCTCGGGAGCCACGCCTACATAATAATTAGGTAAATTGGCCGCCATGACAGAAAGTACCATCGTACCATGTTCCATCTCAGAGAAGATATTATCAGACGGAGGAACAACGAAATCCTTCAGTCCTGCCAACTTGATGCCATGGAGTGCAGGAATCTTGTCTACATTCATAAAGCCTCCATCGAAGACAGCAATCATCATTCCCCTGCCACGAAAGCCATTGTCGTGCAGCAATTTGCCACCCAGAGAGGAAATTTGCGCATCAGCAGAACCATAAGCCTCGCCATTGCTCTCCCACGGGCTCAGTTCCTTGCGGAAGGAGGTACGCTTACGCTGGCTCACCGAGTCGGGCGAGGCAAAGACCTTCACCCAGCGGGTGATGAACGGTAGCTCCTGCAGCCGCTTGATTTGCCTCTCCTTGTAGACACGCATCAGTAAGGTGTTGTTCCACTTGCTCTTCCCCACTACCTCACCCCCGGCACGGCGCACAGCCTCCACATAAGCAGGCGCCACGGGCAAGTCGGTAAGGTCGACAGGAAGATTCTGGCGCTTGCGTCTTTCGAGCGAGCGGGGAGACAGGAATTCCTCTGGTCTGTCAATCGAGAAGGGGTTATGTTCGAGGTCTTTGTCCTGCAGATAGATACGGTACATCAAGCACTTTCCACCCGGAAAAGACACCAAGTTGGTATCTTCTATGCGTGCAGAAGATAGAATGCTACTACATGCCACCAGCAAGAATGTAAATACAACTTGTTTCATTTGCTCTGACAAAGGTTTTAGTCACAGGCTGCAAAAGTAAGCCTTTCTTACGACATAGCCAAATGAAATGACATATTTTTGTCTATTTGTCATCATCACAAGTTTTTTTTTCTGTCAGGACAAAGAATGTATCAATATTTTTTTGTAATTTTGCAACATGGAAAATAAGCAAGCGACATTAGAATTAGGAACCAAGCCCGTGGGTAAATTGCTTGTACAATACGCCCTTCCTGCCATGATTGCGATGACCGCGGCCTCGCTATACAATATTGTAGACCGCGTGTTCATCGGCCAGGGAGTAGGAGCCATGGCCATATCAGGCCTTGCCATCACCTTTCCCTTCATGAACCTCACCGCTGCCTTCGGAGCAGGCGTAGGTGTGGGAGCCTCGACAGCCGTCAGCGTAAAGCTGGGCCAGAAGGATTATCTCACAGCCCAAAACATATTAGGCAACACCATCTCGTTGAATCTCATCATCGGCATCGGACTGAGCATTCTCTGCCTGCTTTTCCTCGACCCCATACTTCGATTCTTCGGAGCCAGTGACCAGACTTTAGTCTATGCCCACGAGTATATGGTCATCATCCTCTTGGGCAACGTGATAAGCCACATGTACTTTGGCATGAATGCCCTGCTCAGGGCGGCCAGCAAACCACGGCAAGCCATGTATGCCACTATCTTTACGGTGGTGATGAACGTAATATTAGACGCACTCTTCATCATTGGGTTAGGATGGGGAATACGAGGAGCCGCCATCGCCACCATCCTGTCGCAGTTCTTAGCACTATGCTGGCAGTTCAAACTCTTCAGCAACAAGAATGAACTGCTCCACCTGAAACGGGGCATCTATCGGCTGAAGAGAAAACTCGTAGACAACATCCTCGCCATAGGCATCTCGCCCTTTCTGATGAACGTTTGCGCCTGCGTCATCGTGATTTTTATCAATAACCAACTGGTGCGCTTCGGAGGCGACCTCTCGGTGGGAGCCTACGGAATAGCCAATGGCATATCCATGGTGTTTGTCATGTTCGTTCTTGGAATCAACCAGGGCATGCAACCTATAGCTGGCTACAATTATGGCGCACAGAAGATTGACAGGCTGATGAAGGTACTGAACCTCAGCATCTTTGCTGCCACAGGCATCATGGTGACAGGCTGGCTGATTGCCATGTTCCTGCCCTATTATTGCACCAGGATGTTCACCACCGACAGGACATTGATAGACTTAGGCATCAAAGCCATACGAATCGTGATGTTCTGTTTTCCAGTCATAGGATTCCAGATGGTTATCACCAACTTCTTCCAGTGCATCGGAAAGGTAAAAATCAGCATCTTCCTCTCCCTGTCGAGGCAATTAATCATCCTGCTGCCTCTCTTAGGGCTGCTGCCATTACTGTGGAATATCGATGGTGTGTGGTATAGCATGCCTATCTCCGACTTCTCTGCGGCAGTCATTGCAGGAATCGTGATGATGAGATACATGAGCAAGCTAAAAAGACAACATAAGTTAAGTGAAGAACGAAGAGTGAAGAGTGAAGAATCTCCAGCTTAAATATTCATCATACATTAGTTAATTGTACACTATGGCAAAGATCATCATAAACGTGGGGCGGCAGATAGGCAGCGGCGGACACATTATCGCAGAGATGCTGGCAAAGGATTTCGGTTGCAAATGCTACGACCGGGAATTGCTCAACCTTGCAGCCAAGGAAAGCGGGTTCTCCGAGAAGTTCTTCGAACAGAACGATGAGCAGAAAGGCTTTTTCAAGTCGCTTTTCCATACCCATCTGCCTTTTCTGAGCGACAATAACTTTTATCACAATGATTTCTCTCAAGAAGGACTGTACAAGTTTCAGAGCGATGCCATCAAAAAGGCTGCCGACGAGGGCAACTGTGTCTTCGTGGGACGTACTGCAGACTATGTGTTGCGCGAGTATGCCAATGTCGTGAATGTCTTTATCACAGCCTACCTTGACGACCGCATCAAGGCTGTGAGCAAGCGGAAGGGAATCGATGAAGAAGCAGCCCGCAAGTTCATCATCAGTCATGAGGAAGAGCGAGCCTCCTACTATGAATACTATACAGGAAAGAAGTGGGGACACAGCGAGAGCTACGATCTTTGCATCAACAGCAGCCTCTTAGGAATGGAAGAGACAGAGAAGTTTATCGCAGAATTTATCCGTAAGAAATTTAATATTAAGAAGTAAAAGGAGTTAACTCCTCATTACAAAAATATCATTCATAATGAAGAAGATTATGCTTTTGGGCTCAGGCGAACTGGGCAAGGAGTTGACCATCGCCGCCAAGCGAGCAGGACAGTACGTCATCGCTTGCGACAAGTATGACAACGCACCAGCCATGCAGGTGGCAGACGAGCGGGAGGTGTTCTCGATGCTCGATGGCGACGCATTGACCGCCGTGGTGGAGAAACATCACCCAGATATCATCGTGCCAGAGATAGAAGCAATCCGCACCGAACGGCTCTTCGACTTCGAGAAGGAGGGCATACAGATTGTGCCATCCGCTCGTGCCGTCAACTATACCATGAACAGACGTGCCATACGCGACTTGGCAGCCAGAGAGTTGGGACTGCGAACTGCCAAGTATTTCTACGCCAAGACCTTCGAGGAGTTTAAGAACGCTGCCGACGAGATTGGCTTCCCTTGCGTGGTAAAACCACTGATGAGTTCCAGCGGTCATGGTCAGAGCTATGTGCATAACGATGACGAGCTGAAGGAGGCCTACAAGGAGGCGATGGAAGAAGGTCGTGGCGACGTGAAAGAAGTCATCATCGAGGAATTCATCGACTTCGACTCCGAGTTCACCCTCCTCACCGTCACGCAGAAAAATGGCCCTACCCTTTTCTGTCCACCCATCGGACATGTACAGAAAGACGGTGATTATCGTGAGAGCTGGCAACCCTTCCAACTTCCAGAGGAATCCCTGAAGAAAGCTCAGCACATTGCAGCCGAAGTAACCAAGGCACTTACCGGTGCCGGGCTCTGGGGCGTGGAGTTCTTCCTAAGCAAAAAAGGCGAAGTTATCTTCTCTGAGTTGAGTCCACGTCCTCACGACACCGGCATGGTTACTCTTGGCCACACCACCAACCTAAGCGAGTTCGAGCTTCACTTCCGTGCCGTGATGGGCTTACCTATCGCCGGCATCCACCTGGAGCACGTAGGTTGTTCTGCCGTCATCCTCTCCCCAGAGGAAAGCACCCAGCCTTTGAACTACAACCTCGTCGATGCCCTCAAGGAAGACCATACCCGCATCCGTATCTTCGGCAAGCCAGTGGCACATGTGGGAAGAAGAATGGGTGTCGTACTCTGCTATGGCGAGAAGGGCGAAGACCTCAAAGCTCTCCGCGACAAGGCGAAGAGATTGGCAAAGACCGTCTTGGGTACAGACCCTTATATGAAAAAATAAACATGAAAGAATTAGGAAGACTTATCACATTACCAAAGATATTCGACCCTAGAGGCAACCTGACAGTGGCAGAGGGGGAAACCCACATTCCCTTTGCCATTGCCCGCACCTACTGGACCTATGATGTTCCTGGCGGAGAAAGTCGCGGTGGGCATGCCCACAAGAAGTGCCAGGAATTCATCATAGCAGCCAGCGGTTCCTTTTCAGTGACGCTCGATAATGGAGTGCAAAAGAAGACCTATCATCTCAACCACCCTTGGGAAGGTTTGTTTGTGGATGTAAATATCTGGCGAACACTTGATGATTTTTCATCTGGCTCGCTATGTCTTGTTCTTGCCTCCCAAAAGTTTAAGGAAGAAGACTACATACGCGAATATGATGAATACCTTAGATTCATCAACTCACCCAACAGCTCTATCCTCTCACAAAACATAAAATAAACAACTCTAAATATCATGTTTGAGATAAAAAGATATAGCGATGCAGACAAAGAGGTTTGGAATGCTTATGTAGAACAGGCACGTAACGCCACCTTTCTCTTCAATCGCAACTACATGGATTATCACAGCGACCGATTCAAGGACTATTCTCTGATGTTCTATAAGAACGGAAAGCTCCATTCCCTATTGCCAGCCCATCAAGTGGGACAAACACTCTGCTCACATTTCGGACTGACTTATGGCGGACTCATCATGAACATCCATGTCACGATATCAGAAGTTTGCCAACTCTTCGAGGATTTGAACACCTATCTGCGTATTCAAGGTTTCGAAAAGGTACAATACCGTCCTATCCCCTGGATTTATCATCTTCATCCTTCTGAGGAAGATCTCTATGCCATCTTTTGGAAATGCAAAGCCTATCTTTCGCTTCGCAATATCGGCACAACCATCTTCATGCAACAGAAGCTGCGCTGGCGAAAAGACCATTTACGCCGTCTTCGAAAAGCTCATCAAAATGGAGTTACAGTAGTGAGAGATGCTAGTTTGTCGGAATTTTGGGAGGTTTTGAATGAGAATCTGGAAAAGCGCTTTGGTGCCAAGCCGGTACACACACTTCAAGAAATTGAACTTCTGAAAAGCCGCTTTCCAAAGAATATCATCCAATATAATGCCTATCGAAACGGGCACATCATAGGAGGACTCACCTTTTATATCACCCAGCAAGTGGTACATGGTCAATATAGTTCTACCAACGATGAGGGCAAAGAATTTGGAGCCATGGAGGCCATCTACGAACAAATCATGTATCATGATTATCCTGATTATCCCTACTTGGATTTCGGCAGTTCCACAGAACAACAAGGAGCTTGGATCAATGAAGGCCTCATCGCCCACAAGGAAGGTTACGGAGGTAGAGGTGTGGTTTATGACACCTATGAATGGACTTTATAAATTCACAAGAAATCCCGAAGTTCAGCTTTATAAACTTCGGGATTTCGTATAGCTTATAGTTGGCTATTATAGAGCTTAGCCGTTAGTAATATAGCTATAAACTTTCAATTATAAATGTTAACTAAACCAAGACAACTGTCACTCCTCTCGCAGCCTGTGCCCCCATGACGAGTGCCTGCTCGATATCGGCAGTCTTGCTGGGACCACTGATGAAAGTACCGAAGTTGTACTTAGGATCCATCTCTATGCGGGCGTAAGCCTCGTGCATATTGTTGACCACATCTTCCTTTTTGAGGAATATCACAAGATACTCGGAAATGAAAAGCACAGCTTTCTCCTTCATCGTCTGTGGAATCCAGACGCAACCATTCTCGGCAACACCCACCTGACCACGAACGATGCCCACGTCGGTGCCATTCAGCTCACTCGCCTCACCCACCGTGTCGGGGTTTTTCTGGGCGATGGTGATTTCGGGCAAGTTGCTGGCAAAGACCTTAGCCTCGGGATAAGCCTTCTTTGCCAATTCATCCCAAGTGTCGCCTTCCTTAGCCTCGATGACGTGTCCACCTACCGCCTTCGTCATCTCGATGAATAGCTTCAAGGTATCCTCATACTGGATACCCTGCACATCTGTCTTAGGCATATCGAATTGAACGTGCGTATTCTTACGCAACTTGTTCAGAAAATCTTCTTTCTTCATTTAACCTTTCCCTCCTTCCATAATTGGTGAAACGATTTCTTGGCGAATTTGGGCATGGCATGGCCGATGCCCCACGCATTCCAGTTACTGAAGTGCGTGCAGCACTCGGGAATGTAGTTGACAAGTGGCGCGAACTTCAGGGCGGTGGTGTAGAGCGCAGGGCGATTGAACAGGTACTCCATTCCGCACGACAGCACCTTCTTCACGGGGTCGGCCTTGCCCAGCTTCTCCAGGCTCTGCCGCCACACGTAAATCTGGGAGCCAGGCCCCACCTTGGATGGGCACACGTTGTCGCACGACAGGCACAGGGTACAGGCCGACACATTGCCACTGTACTTCTGTGGGTTCTTCAGCATGCCCAGATTCACACCGATGGGACCCGGGATGAAATAGCTGTAGCTGTATCCGCCCGAACGGCGATAAACTGGACAGGTGTTCATGCAGGCACCACAGCGCATACACTTCAAGGTCTGCCAATGGTCCTTGTCGACGAGGATGTCGCTACGACCATTGTCCACCAATACCACGTGCATTTCTGCACCGGGGCGAGCCTGACGAAAATGAGAGGTGAAGGCTGTGGTGGGCTGACCGGTACCACAACGACAAAGCAGGCGCTGGAACACAGCTAACGACTTATAGTCGGGCACCAGCTTCTCGATGCCCATTGCCACAATGTGGAGCTTAGGCATGGATGTCGTCATGTCGGCATTTCCCTCGTTGGTACAAACCACGCAATCGCCTGTGGCAGCCACACCAAAGTTGCAACCTGTCATACCTGCGCCAGCCTCCATGAACTGGTCGCGCAAGTGCTGGCGGGCGCAACGGGTCAGGTAGGTAGGGTCGTAGTTGCCAATCTCCTTGGAGATGCCCTTCTCCTCAAACATCTTGCCCACCTCCTCACGCTTCAGGTGGATGGCAGGCATCACGATATGGCTTGGTTTCTGATGCAGGAGCTGTATGATTCGCTCGCCCAGGTCGGTCTCCACCACGTCGATGCCGTGCTGTTCCAAATAAGGGTTCATCTCGCACTCCTCGGTCAGCATCGATTTCGACTTCACCATCTTCTTCACATGGTGATCCTTCAGGATACCAAGCACAATCTCGTTGAACTCCTGCGCATCCTTCGCCCAGTGCACCTTCACGCCTCGGCTTTCCAAGTTCTTGGAGAACATGTCGAGGTAGTCGGCAAGATGGGCAATGGTGTGCATTTTGATTTCAGAAGCGTGCTCGCGCAAGTCTTCCCACTCGGGCAGTTGCTGCGCCATCACGTCTCTCTTCTGGCGCACAGCCCAGAAAGTGTTGTCGTGCCATGTCGTCTTCTCCACATTCTTGGTGAAGGCGGCGGCTTTCTTGGAATGTTCTGTACTCATAGGTTCTATAGTCCCGCAGCTAAAATTTGAACAACATGAATAAACTTGATCGGCATCTTCTCCTTCTTGGCGATGCCCGCCATGTGCATCAGGCACGAAGAGTCGGGCCCGGTGACATACTCGGCGCCCGTGGCCATGTGGCGCTTTATCTTGTCTTCGCCCATACGGGTGGAGACGGCGGGTTCCTCAATGGAGAACATGCCGCCGAACCCGCAGCACTCGTCCTTGCGCTCGGGCTCATGAATCTCGATGCCTTCCACCAACTGAAGAAGGTCTATAATCTTGTTGAACGGCTTGACATTGCGCTCCGATGGCGATGAGAGACCCAGCTCACGTACGCCGTGGCAACTGTTGTGCACACTCACCACATGTGGGAACTTGCCCGGCACATGGTCCACTTTCAGCACATCATGCAAAAACTCCACGATGTCCATAATCTTGGTCGAGGCCACGCAGTCGTGCTTGCCCGCCAGTATCTTGGGGTAGTACACCCTCACGTAGGCGGCGCACGAGGCCGACGGAGCCACGATGTAGTCATAATCCTTGAAAATCTCATCGAAGGTCTCTATCACCTTCATCGACTTGTCTTGGAACCCCGCGTTGGCCATGGGTTGGCCACAGCAGGTCTGACGCTCGGGATAGCCCACGTCCAGCCCGTAGTGCCTGAGTAATTTGTATGTGGCGACACCCGCTTCAGGGTAGAGGGCATCGACATAGCAAGGGACGAATAATCCGACTTTCATTGTTTGTATAAGAATCTTTTTGCTATTTTAATGTTTTGTATTTCAAGAAAACACTGCAAAAGTAATAAAAATATCACAAAAAAAAACTTTCTAACCGAAAAACATTACACAAATGATTACTTTGTTGGACGAAGACTGGAAAAACACCTCTCTTTTGCGCCGACAACAACAGACACGTCTCACTTTTTTTCGAAACTCACATTTATGTAAACTAAAGCTGTGGGAAAATAATTTCTCAGTTAGGAAATTATTTTTTCACAGTTAGGAAATTATTTTTTCACAGTTAGGTGGACATAGTAACTATCCATATTGCATAGATAAGTATGCGCTCATGCGCACAGATATTTTCGTTTTTACATACTAAACTTTCATAAGAAGGCCGCTTTTTTCATTATTTTGTTGTACCTTTGCACAAATTAGCAAAAAACAGAACAAGACAGCATGATAGTTTGCATAGCAGAGAAACCCAGCGTAGCCAAGGATATAGCGCGCATCATAGGCGCCAACTCGGCGCACGACGGATATATGGAAGGCAACGGATACCAAGTAACCTGGACCTTCGGCCACTTGTGCGAGCTGAAGGAACCCGACGACTACACCCCCATGTGGAAACGATGGAGCCTCGCGGCGCTGCCCATGATTCCACAGCGGTTCGGCATCAAGCTCATCAACGACGAGGGCATCAAGCGACAATTCGCCACCATAGAGCAGCTGATGCAGGCAGCCGACAGCATCATCAACTGCGGCGACGCCGGGCAGGAGGGAGAGCTCATACAGAGATGGGTGATGCAGAAGGCGGGGGCCAAGTGCCCCGTGAAGCGGCTGTGGATTTCGTCGATGACCGACGAGGCCATCAGGCAGGGTTTCCAGGAGCTGAAAGACCAGAAGGAATACCAATCGCTCTACATGGCCGGGCTCTCCCGTGCCATAGGCGACTGGATACTGGGCATGAACGCCACGCGCCTCTATACATTAAAATATGGACAGAACCGACAGGTGCTCAGCATAGGGCGCGTGCAGACCCCCACACTGGCCCTCATCGTGAACCGCCAAAAGGAAATCGACAACTTCGCGCCCGAGCCCTACTGGGTGCTCGCCACCATCTACCGCGACACGCAGTTTACCGCCACCAGCGGCAAGTTCACCAGCAAGGAGGAGGGCGAAAAGGCCTTCAGCACCATCGAGGGAAAGCCCTTCACCGTGACCAGCGTCACCAAGAAGAAAGGCACCGAAGCCCCACCCCACCTCTACGACCTAACATCGCTGCAGGTAGACTGCAACAAGAAGTTCAGCTACTCGGCCGACATGACGCTCAAGCTCATACAGAGCCTCTACGAGAAGAAGTTTACCACCTACCCCCGTGTGGACACCCAGTTCCTGACGGACGACATATACCCCAAGTGCCCGCAGATACTCAACGGCGTGAGCCAGGCCAAAATCAGCAGCCAGCAGAAGTATCTTCCGTTCGTCCAGCAACTCGCCGCCACGGGCAAGAAACTGCCCAAGAGCAAAAAGGTATTCGACAACAGCAAGGTGACCGACCACCATGCCATCATCCCCACAGGCGTGCCACCATCGGGACTCACCGACATGGAGGCCAACGTCTACGACCTCATCGCCAAGCGCTTCATCTGCATCTTTTACCCGGACTGCAAGTTCTCCACCACCACCGTGCTGGGCGAAGTCATCAACGAGGACGGCGAGAAGCCACAGAAAATAGAGTTCAAGGTGAGCGGCAAGGAGATTCTCGACCCTGGATGGAGAAACGTATATGCCAAGGACACCAACAACGCAAAAGTCCCCGACGACGAGCCCGATACCAACAACGGCAAGAAGGAAAACGTGGAAGAACGCACACTGCCCGCATTCGTGAAGGGCGAGACGGGTCCACACACCCCTACCCTCACCGAGAAGTGGACCACACCGCCCAAGTACTACACCGAAGCCTCCCTGCTAAGAGCCATGGAGACAGCGGGCAAATTCGTGGAAGACGAAGCCCTGAGAGCCGCACTCAAGGAGAACGGCATCGGCCGACCCTCTTCGCGCGCAGGCATCATTGAGACACTCTTCAAGCGACACTACATCCGCCGACAGCGCAAGAACCTGCTGGCCACACCCACGGGAATCGAACTCATCGACACCATACACGAGGAACTGCTCAAGAGCTGTGAGCTGACAGGCATCTGGGAGAAGAAGCTGCGCGACATCGAACACAAAACATACGACCCCGCCGATTTCATCAACGGGCTGAAGGAACAAATCAACCAAATCGTGAAGGACGTGCTGGCCGACAGCAGCGCCCGCCACGTGGCCGTGACCACAGAGGAAGATCTCAAGAAAAAGCCTACCGCCAAGAAGCCTGTAACGAGAAAAACAGCAGCATCCAAGGCTTCCGCAACCACCAGCCAGACCGCAGCCAAACCGCAGCCCACGACCCACGAGACAAACGAAGACCCCATGGTGGGCAAGCCCTGTCCCCTGTGCGGAAAGGGAACCATCATCAAGGGAAAGACGGCCTACGGATGCAGCAACTGGAAGGAGGGATGCCAGTACAGGTTGCCGTTCGACAAGGTGTAAATCTCTCACGGAAAAAGAAATAAAACACTCCTTTTTACGTTATCACAATATGAGACGTATCAGACAGAAAACAATGCTCATGCTCATGGGCTGCCTGCTGCTGACGAGCTGCGGGGCAGACAAGTATATGAAGAAAGGCGAGAAATTTCTTGCCTTGGGCGAATACTACGATGCCGCAGAACAGTTTAAGCAAGCTTACACACGCACACCTGTCAAGGAGCGCAGCACACGTGGGAAGCGAGCCCTGAAGATGGCACAATGCTACCAGCGCATCAACGCCACGCCAAAGGCCATAGCCGCCTACCGCAACGCCATACGCTACGGCCAGGCATCGAAGGAAGACAGGTTGGCCTACGCCCGGCTATTGCTCAAGAACGGCGACTACAAGCAGGCGGCCAAGGAATTCACAAGCCTGCTCGACTCGATGCCTGACAATATGCTGGCACAGAACGGACTGAAGTCGGCACAGATGGCACCCGAATGGAAGAAAGAAGGAAGCCGGTACATAGTAAGGCGCATGGACCAGTTCAACTCCCGACGCCACGACTACTCGCCCATGCTCTTTGGCGACGACTACGACCAACTCTATTTCACCTCCACCCGAAACGAGGCGCAGGGCGACGAACTGAGCGGCATCACGGGCACCAAGGCTGGCGACATCTTCCTCTCGGAAAAAGACGACCGAGGAAAATGGAGCAAACCCGAGGCCATCGGCACCGGGCTGAACACCGACTACGACGAGGGAGCTTGCTGCTTCACTCCCGACGGCAGAGAGATGTACCTCACACAGTGCACCACCGCCCCATCTTCGCCTCGTTACGCCCAAATCGTAACCTCCCCCCGCTCGGATGCGGCCTGGAGCAAGGCCACCCCACTGGAGATTACGAAAGACACGCTGAGCAGCTACGCCCACCCCGCCATCTCGCCCGACGGAGAATGGCTGTACTTCGTTTCCGACATGCCAGGGGGAATGGGCGGACTTGACATCTGGCGAATAAGGCTCACGGCTGCCGGACTGGGAGGCGTGGAGAACCTCGGCGAGCCCATCAACACGCCTGGCGACGAGATGTTTCCTACCTTCCGCCCCAACGGCGACCTGTACTTCAGCAGCGACGGGCATCCCGGCATGGGCGGGCTCGACATCTACATCGCCAAGCCAGACCCCAAGACCCACCAATACAAGATAGAACACCCAGGCTATCCCCTCAACTCAGAGGGCGATGACTTCGGTATGACATTCGAGGGACCGCACAACCGGGGGTTCTTCTCGTCCAACCGGAAAGACGGGCGTGGATACGACCACATATACTCGTTCGAGAACCCAGAAATCATCACCACCGTCAAGGGATGGGTGTACGAGATGGGGGGATACGAGTTGCCTGCCGCACAGGTGATGGTAGTGGGCAACGACGGAACCTACAAGAAACTGCCAGTGAGGGGCGACGGCTCTTTCACCCTGCCCATACAGCCGCGTGTTGACTACCTGCTCATGGCTTCGTGCAAGGGATTCCTCAACCACAAGGAGGAGCTGCGCGTCGACTCGGCACAGGAGAGCAAGGAATACGTATTGCAGTTTCCCCTGGCATCGATCACAGCGCCCGTGCTCATCGACAACATCTTCTACGACTTCGACAAGGCCACCCTCACACCTGCCAGCACCAAGGCTCTCGATGAGCTGGTGGCACTACTCAAGGAGAACCCCAACGTGACCATCGAGCTGAGCGCACACTGCGACTACAAGGGAAGCGCGGAATACAACCAGCGGCTCTCGCAACGTAGGGCACAGGCCGTAGTGGACTATCTCATCGCCCACGGCATAGCCAAGGACCGGCTCACGCCAAGAGGCTACGGATGGGAAAAGCCAAAAACCGTGCGCAAGAAGATGACCGAGAAATACCCATGGCTCAAGGAGGGCGACGTGCTCACCACTGAGTTCATCACCAAGCAGACCAAGGAGCACCAGGCAATATGCAACCAGCTGAACCGACGCACGGAATTCATCGTGCTGCGCACCACTTACGGCCTGTTCGACAAGAAGGGAAACCTAAAGAATCCGCCTCAGCCCAAGCAGAAGAAAGAAAACAAAAACACAGAAGATGTCTTCGACATCGACTTCTGACAACCAGCAAAACATATCACATCATGACCAAGATATTGCCAAAAGAGTTCATACAGCAAACCCAGAAACTGATGGGCAAGGAAATGTTTGCGCAACTGGCCGACGCCATCTGCCATTCAGATCCGCCGACAAGCATCAGGCTCAATCGCTTCAAGATGCCACGTGGAACCCACCTCGCCGACAACAAAGACACAGAAAACATGCTGAAGCCACAAGGCGCAGACGAGAAAAACAAGCCACAGACGGAAAATACAAGCCACAGACGGAAAAAGCAAGCCGCAACATACATCGTCCCCTGGTGCCCCGACTATGGCAGATACCTCACAGAAAGGCCCAACTTCACCTTCGACCCCCTCTTCCACGCAGGGCTGTACTATACACAAGAAGCCTCTTCCATGTTTGTAGACCTCGTGGCAAAACAGCTCATCCACGAGCCTGTGATCATGCTCGACCTCTGCGCCGCGCCAGGCGGGAAGTCCACAGCCATGCGCAATGCCCTGCCCGACGGAAGCCTGCTCGTCAGCAACGAGCCCATGCGCGCGAGAGCGCAGATCCTCACCGAAAACATGCAGAAGTTCGGACACCCCGACGTCATCGTGACCAACAATTACCCCAAGGACTTCCAGAAAGCAGGAATCCTCTTCGACATCATCCTCGCTGACGTGCCCTGTTCGGGAGAAGGCATGTTCCGCAAGGACGACGGAGCAATAAGCGAATGGAGCACAGACAACGTAAGAAATTGCAGTTCCTTGCAACGTAGCATCATCGAGGACATCTGGCCCTGCCTCAAGCCAGGCGGACTGCTCATCTACTCCACCTGCACCTTCAACGAAACAGAGGACGAGCTAAACGCAAGCCACATCATCTACATGAAAGGGGCAGAGCCTGTAGAGCTCGAGGTCGACGAGGCATGGGGCATCACGGGCAACCTCTGCCACCCCAAATTCCCAGTATATCGTTTCCTGCCAGGAAAGACTCGCGGCGAAGGACTCTTCATCGCTGTCATGAGAAAGAACGAGGATGCTGAGACACTCGACATAAAATCCGACAAGTACAACAGGAACAGAAAAAAGATGAAGCACAAAGACATGGTCAACACACCCACCACAAAAATCCCCCAAGGCTGGCTCGCCCATCCCGAATCTTACCAAGGCGCGCGCATAGGCGACCATTTATACGCCATACCCAAGGCGTGGCGCGGCATCTATGCCACAATGGTGTCCAACCTCAAAGTTCTGCACGCCGGCATAGAGATAGGCACCATCATGTCCAACGGCACCATCATACCCGCCCAAAGCCTGGCGCTATCCACCGAAGTGTCGCGCCACGCTTTCCCACGGGCAGAGCTCAACTATGCCGATGCCCTGCGCTATCTGCGCAAAGAGACAGTCAACTTGCCCGAAAGCACCCCACGTGGCTATGTGCTCGTAACCTACCACGGAATACCATTGGGCTGGGTAAAGAACATCATCAAGCGTGCCAACAACCTCTACCCACAAGAGTGGAGGATAAAGAGCAGCCACGTGCCACAAACCGACAAGCCCGTCATCACATGGTAAGTCAGCAAGAAATAAGCATCATCGCCTGCATTGCCCAAAATGGAGCCATCGGCTTTCACAACCATCTCCTCTACCACATCAAGCAGGACATGCAACGATTCAAAGCTCTCACCACTGGCCATACCGTCATCATGGGGAGGAAAACATACCAGTCGTTGCCCAGCGGTTCCTTGCCACACAGACGCAACATCATCGTCTCCAAGACGATGCAGAAAGAGCAAAACCTGCAAGAGCAAAGCGAAGAAAACGAGCCTGCAAAGGAAGTAACCCACAGGGACTGGCAGCCATCTCGTTTGTTAGCATCCCGATACGAGGTGTGCCGCACCATGGAAGAAGCCCTGGACCGTTGTCGCACGAAAGGAGAGGAAGAAGTGTTCATCATCGGCGGTGCCATGCTCTATAGGGCGGCACTCACTCTCGCTACCCGCCTGTATCTCACCATCGTAGAAGATACGCCACGACGGGCAGACACCTTTTTTCCCCTGACAACCGATGAGGTGGAGCATTTAAGCAAAGCTGGATGGACGAAAGTCAGAGAGGAGGCACACTATGAGGACAAGCTCACGTTTCGGTTTGTGGACATGGCTCTAAAGCCCCAATGACCGAGCCACTTTTTCTTGTCGGCATTTTTGTGTCCCATCCGCAACAAGCATTGCTCTTCACAAAACAATCGCTTGGAAAAATCAGAGTAAACTTATAATTCCGCAAAAAAATAAAAGTCATATAAAGATAACAAATCATGCTAAAAAAATTATTTGGTTTTGACCCAGCTCAAAACAATTTGAAAACAGAGGTCGCGGCTGGTATCACAACCTTCCTCACCATGGCCTACATTCTGGCAGTAAACCCAAACATCTTCAGCAATCTTGCCTCGCAAGGCATGGATACGCACGCCGTATTCACCGCGACGGTATTGGCCGCCGTGGTGGGAACACTCATCATGGCTGTGTATGCCAAAAAGCCATTCGCCCTGGCTCCAGGTATGGGGTTGAACGCCTTTTTTGTATTCACCGTCTGCCTCACCATGGGCTATCCTTGGCAAATGGCGCTCACAGCAGTACTTATCGAGGGCATCATCTTTATCATCCTCTCGGCAACAGGCATTCGCTCGCTGATGGTAGATGCCATTCCTGCATCACTGAAACGTGCCATAGGCGCAGGAATCGGCCTATTCATCGCCTTCATAGGGCTGAAGAACGCAGACATAGTCGCAGCCAATTCCGCCACCCTTGTCACGATAGGAAAAATAACGGAAGGCCCAGCCTTGTTGGGTGTCATAGGAATCATCATCACCAGTGTACTGGTTGTCAAGAAGGTGCCAGGAAATCTGCTCATCGGAATCATCGCCACCACGTTGATAGGCATTCCCATGGGCATCACCAAGATTACGGGGCTGATAGACATTCCGCCCTCGATAACACCTATTTTCTGCCAGTTCAACTTTTCTCGTCTGCTGTCCATCGACATGGTAATCATCGTACTGACATTCCTCTTCATCGATATGTTCGACACGATGGGAACATTGGTTGGCGTATGCACCAAGGCTGGCATGATGAACCACGATGGGAAAATACATGGACTGAACAAGGCTTTCATGGCCGATGCCGTGGCGACAGTGGCTGGAGCCTGCTTCGGAACCAGCACGACCACCACGTACGTGGAAAGTGCATCGGGCGTGGCCCAAGGGGGAAGAACGGGACTTACTGCCTTTGTTACAGCCCTTTGCTTCTTGATAGCATTGTTCTTCGCTCCCTTGTTCTTGGCAGTGCCAGCTGCCGCCACGACTCCTGTGCTTGTCATCGTGGGCTTGTTTATGATGTCACCCATCAAGGACATCGACATGAGCGACTACGCTGAGTCTATTCCTGCCTTCATCACCATCGTGATGATGCCGCTCACATATAGTATTTCCGACGGTATCCTGTGCGGCATGATTAGTTATGTAATTGTCAACGCATTGTGTGGAAACTCCAAGAAGTTGACCATCACGATGTGGGTGTTGGCGATTCTGTTCGTCCTGAAATATATTTTCATTTAACGCTCGTCATTCCCATCCCTCGTGGCCGCCTGAGCTCGGAGATTATGGCAGGGCAACTACGTGCGAGCCACAGGGGAAGGTCGGAAACGTCGCATCATCGCTACAATCATAGGAGAACAAGGGTTCTATTACTGGATTCTATCGATGGTGCAAAGCGCAAAAACTTTCTTATAGAAGACGAAAGTTACAGGCATAAAACTATAATCCCTGTAAACCTTACGACTTACAGGGATTATCTTCTATTGGGTGGAAGGTGGGACTCGAACCCACGACATTCAGAACCACAATCTGACGCTCTAACCAACTGAACTACGTCCACCATTTGGCTCATCAAGAGTTATTTCTTTTAAGCGAGTGCAAAGATACGGAATTTATTTGGAATGGCCAAACAAATTCCGTATTTTTTCTAAAAAAATCACCTTGCAGGAGTTGTAGGTACCTTTGGAGAAGCTTTTTTAGCAGCATCCTGTGTAGTGGGAGCCATCTTCTTGGCTTCATCGCTGTTAGCACCAGGCATGGCAGGAAGAGCTGTTTGCTCCTGTGTTGCGCCTTCCATGACGCTACTGTCGCCAACAGCCTGAGGAGCCACATAAGCACAAAAGACACTGAGAACTACCATAGCTGCCGCAAGTCCCCATGTCAATTTTTCCACTAAGTCCGTGGTCTTGCGAACTCCCATGATAGAGTTTGTTGACGAAAAGTTGGAAGCAAGTCCACCTCCCTTAGATTCCTGGATAAGCACGATGAAAATCATCAGCAATGAAGCCAGGACAATTAAAACTACAAATAATGTGTAAGCCATTTTTGATTTTTGTTATTTATTGTTTTTACTATTTATTATCAGTTTCTCCAAGAATCGCATCTGGTCCGTATAGTATGCGCTCTTGTTGGGTTGCTTATTGTAGAGCCGCTCTATGATTTCGTGCGCCCTCTCGTATTTACCTTGTTTAATATAGATGCGTGCGAGGGTTTCCGTAAAGATGCCACTGCTCTCTGCAGCATCACTCTCGCCGTTAGACGCTTCTTCGTCCATAACTGGCTTGTATTCCAGTTCTGCATCGGTCGATGCATCGAGCTTAGGCAACTGAAAACCTCCATCGTCCATGAAGTCGTCGATAAGCGTCAAGGTGCGCGAAGCGTTTTCGTCCTTTTCGTGCTCCATATCTTCTGTCTCCATCAGGTAAGCCACATAGTCGACAGCAGCATCGGCAGGAGTAGGCTTGCGCTTGGTTTTCCGCTCAGCATTTTCCTCCTCTTCTACATCGTTAGGTAGCGACTCGAGGAAGTTGTCTATCAAGTCGGATGTACGGTCGGAAGCATTGCTGCCTTTCTTTTCTTCTTGCTTGTTTTCCTTCTTGAGTTGATAGTGAGCCGCCTCCACCATCCTGAAGATTACCTTTCGGTCGGTAATATAGATGGCAGCCTTTCTCAGCTCCTCGTCGAAGCATGGATCGTGGAGCAGGTAGAGATTTTGCAGCATCAAAAGGCGAGCTGTCTGATAGTACGGATAGAGTGCTAACAGTGCCCGGAGATCGTAAAGAGTCTCCTTGTTCATCTCCTCTGGATGTTGTATCAGTCTACTTAATTCCACGTTATAATTTCGCGTTATTGCCTTATTTCCTAATTTTCAATAAAATACACACAGAGCGTCGCCTTCTTGCTTCTTCACCCTTTTCCCTTCGTTTCTCCACTACTCCATTTACCAGTTGGCCACGGTAGCGTTGAATATCTGCTCCACCAAATCTTTCACCATTTGCGTGACGAGTTCTTCCTGTACAGAATTTAAGCTCCTGGTAGTGTCATAGCTCTTGGTAGAGGTAAACTGACGTTCGAAGTCCTCGGCATGGTTCTTGGTGTTAGTGAAGCGCACATTGACCGTCATCGAGAGTTCTGTCTGCGCTGAGTATCCCTCACTCGACACTGACTTGTTGCGCTGGCTGTACTGTGTTATCTCGCCCTCTATCTTGAGGTCGCCATTTCGTTTCACCTGCACCAGGCGGGTATGGCTTGCGAACTCATCCTTCAGTTGGTTGTTGAACATAGGTCCCATTGGTCCCCAGACGTAGGAACTACGTATGGGGAACTCGGCAAGCTCTATAGTCTTTGTCTTGGTATAGTCGATGCTGGCCCCGTTGAACGCATACTTTACCGAGCATGCCGTAGTGGCGAGAATAGCAAGGATTACACCTATTATATATATATGCTTGAAGAGATGCTTCATTTCATTACTTTTCCTCTTTTTCGTCTTTGCTTCCTGCTTCTTTATTTTTTTCGTCATCGCAGTACTCTGTCTCGTTGGTATCGCCGAGTTTGTATGACTTGATGCGCCGGTACAGAGTTCTATCGGATATTCCCAACTCCTGGGCTGCCTTCTTGCGGTTGCCGTTGCTGCGCTCCAAGGCTTTCTCAACCATCATCTTACCAACATCGTTGAGGTTGAGCGTTTCCGGCTCATGCAGTTCCTCCACTTCTGCATCCTCTGTCACTGAGCGACGGATTGTATCATTTTCCTTACCGACAGGCGTTGGATAGTTTACTGGGACGATGGTCGACAAGGGCTGAGGCGTGGCAAAACCATTGGTACCACTGAGCTGCCGCACCTCATCGAGCTGTTTGCGCAATGAACTCATGTCATGTCGCAAGTCACTTACGTTTCCTCTCAGTTCGTAGAGAATCTTGTAAAGCAACTCACGCTCGTTCTCATAGCTGTGCGCCCCTCCCTGTCCTGTGTCGATGGTAGCCAGCTGCGTGGATTCTTCATCCTGCGGAATGAACTTGAGCAGAGTATGGGCATCTATTTCCCTTTTTTCGCTCAACACCGACATCTGCTCGGTGATGTTCTTGAGTTGTCTTACGTTGCCGGGCCATTTGTATTTCAGCATCATGGTCTTGGCATCCTCGGTAAGCGTAATCTTTGGCAACTTGTATTTCTCGGCCATTTGCATGGCAAAGAGGCGAAACAAGAGGATGATGTCGTTGCCTCGCTCTCGCAGAGGCGGCATCATGATTGGTATGGTGTTGAGGCGATAGTAGAGATCCTCGCGGAAGCGTCCCTCGCTGACCGCTTTTCGCATATTGACATTTGTGGCAGCCACGATGCGGACATCCGTCTTGCGCACTTCCTGTCCACCCACTCTGATGTATTCGCCCGTCTCGAGCACTCTCAGCAGTCTCGCCTGGGTGGCTACGGGCAATTCACCCACCTCGTCGAGGAAGATGGTACCCCTGTTGGCGATGCCAAAATATCCCTCGCTCTCACCAATAGCCCCGGTAAAAGAGCCTTTCTCATGGCCGAAGAGCTCGCTGTCGATGGTTCCCTCGGGAATGCTTCCGCAGTTGATGGCAAAATATTTCTCTCGTCGTCGTGGCGAATTGTCGTGTATTACCTTTGGAATGATTTCCTTTCCCACACCGCTTTCTCCTATGATGAGCACAGAAAGGTCGGTCGGTGCCACCTGCAGGGCAACATCGAGCGCACGGTTCAATTCGTCGCTATTGCCCACGATATTGTACCTTAATTTAACCTTCTGAAGTTCAGATGTATTCATTTAGCTGCCAAAATTACACATTTTTTTTTAATTAACTGCAATATTGGTCTGAAAATAGTCCTTTTTTAACGTTTAGCCTCAGGCGAATCTGCTTTCTTCTTCGGAATAGAGAATCTCACCTTCTCACTGTCGTCTCTCTTCTCGTGGAAGAGTTTTGGCAGCGGGTTTTCGCAAGCTTCGTCATAATCATTGCGATGCCTGAAGGTGTCGATAGCCAGATAGATGGCATTTCTGAAGGAAGTTTCGTCAGCTGTATTCGCACCTGCCATCTCGTAACCAGGCGTGATATCGGCGCTGGTGCGGATAATCGGCAATCCAGCGGTGTAGATGACACCCTGCCCGTCGTTGATAGACTTGAACGGGGCTGTGGCCTGGTCGTGGTACATTGCCAAGACACCGTCAAATTCTCCGAAGTCGCCATTGCCGAAGAAATCATCGGCAGGATAAGGTCCGAAAGCCTGCACACCCTTGCCCTCCAATTCACCGATAGCTGGAATGATGATTTCTTTCTCCTCGTCTCCGCAACTTGTCTCCTCGTTGTTCTTGGGGTTGAGTGCCAGGATGGCGATGCGCGGATTGCTGATGTTGAAATCGCGCTTGATGGTTTGCTGGAAGAGAGTCGCCTTCTCAACAATTCTTTCTGTCGTAATCTGCGCAACCACGTCCTTGAGAGGAAGTTTCTCTGTCACCGAGGCAATGCGCAAGGTTTGTCCAACAAGAATGCTAAGCCCCTTCCGTCCCTCGCCAAGACAAGTTTCGAGATAGTGCTTGTGTCCCTTGAAGGCAAACCCCTCGATGATCGCATTCTGGCTGTCGATAGGTGCCGTCACCAATACATCGTACAGGTTGTCCCTGAAGTCGGTCATGGCTCTGTCGAGTGCTTTCACTGCCGCCTGTCCCGACTCTTCTGTAGGCACTCCCATGTCGACCTTCACCTCTTCCTCTACGGCCGCAAGGAGGTTGAGCCGTCCGTCCTCCGCATCTTCAGCCTTTTGGATGATGGAGAACTGCGCAGGCAGGTTCATCGCCTTGCGGTAGTAGGCTGCCACCTTTGGTGATCCGTAGACGATGGGCGTGCAAAGCTCCAACATCTCGGGCTCTGCGAAAGTTTTAAAGATTAGTTCATATCCGATACCATTGGTATCTCCGTGGGTGATAGCCACCCTGATTTTCTTGTTGTCCATTTTCGGATTTTTATTTTATTGTAGAAAGTGCAGCCTCGAGCTGCTTGATCAGTATTTTCTTGTTCTTTTCGGGCGCATAGACAAAGCCCACGACCACCACACGTCCTTTGGCTCTCATGATATAAGGCCCGCCCATGGCATCGCCCTTCATCTCCCACAGTCCTCGCCTCATTCCTCGCCTGTCGGCTTGGCTCAGACTGGCAATTTGCATGTACATGCTGTCGGTCTCGCCTGGCAGATTTCTTTTCAAGGCACTGTCTGCCTGCGCCTTCAGGTCGGCATGGCTTCTTGTCTTAAAGAATATCAGGCTCTGCATTCCCATGCTGGCATTGTTGGACAGCCACACGAAGTCCTTGGCGTGCTTGCTGGCGTTCATCGATGCGGGAATCCTCATGCTGATGCCGAAGTACCGTTTCATCTCTTTCTGCTTGTCAGGATTTTGCGGCACTGTGGTAGCGAGATGCCCAACCTCAGACTCGTCGATAAGACGACGCAGCTTCTCACCGTCCAGCCTTAGGCGAAGCTGTGCTGCCGATTGCGCCTGGATGTAGACAACGGTTTGCGGAGAGGCATCCGCGTCTTTCCTCACCTTGACGGCATAGCCTTTGTTCTTGGCATTGATGTCCACCACGACGCGATTTCTCACCAGCAAGTAGTCTCCACGCATCCTTCCCTTCCTCACCTGTATGAGGCCGAACATGGGTTCTGGCTGTGGTAGATAAGGTACATTGGCAGCCAGCATCTTGGTCACGATGCTGTCGCTGTCGCCCTCCAGCACCACCTCGTAAGGCAGCCCTGTGCTCACTGGCTTTCTGCCGCCCACGCCCACGCAGCTGGCGAGTGCCAGCGCAAGGATGCCTGCCCACAACGTCGTGCTAAGCTTGTTCGTCCTCATGTTGTCTTATCTCTCCTATCTTCTTCGATGTGCTGAGCAGCCCGCAGGCGGCGTAGATGTCTTGACCACGGCTGGCGCGGATGGTGGTGAACACTCCGTGCTGGGTAAGATAGTCACGGAACTGCTCCATCTTCTCGTCGCTTGCTCCCCGCAGAGGAATGTCGGGAATCTGGTGGAAGCGTATAAGATTGAAGCGGCAGTCGAGCCCTTTCACCAACTTGATGATGGCCTTGGCATGTTGCATGCTGTCGTTCACTCCCTTGAAGATGATGTACTCGAATGAAAGACGGCGTTGGTGGGAGAAGTCGTAGTTTCTTAGTAGTTCCACCACCTGCTCGATACCCATGCCTCTTTCGGCAGGCATCAGTTCGGCGCGCTCCGCTGGAATTGGGTCGTGCATAGAAATCGCCACATGACACTCGCTCTCTTCCAAGAATCGCTTTAACTTGTTTCTCACGCCCACGGAACTCACAGTAATGCGCCTCGGACTCCATGCCCAGCCATAAGAAGCCGTGAGAATCTCTGTGGCACGAAGTACGTTATCGAGGTTATCCATCGGTTCGCCCTGTCCCATGAACACGATGTTGGTGAGCTTGTCCACCTCAGGAAGCGAGTATATCTGGTTCAGAATGTCGCCAGCTGGCAGGCTGCCCTCGAACCCCTGCTTTCCAGTCTGACAGAAAAGGCAGTTCATCTTGCACCCCACCTGCGAGGAGACACAGAGCGTGGCGCGGTCTTTGTCGGGAATGTAGACTGTCTCGACGAACTTGCCGCTCCGGGTGGGAAACAGATACTTGACGGTTCCGTCCACCGAGTGCTGCGCGTCGGAATATCCGAAGCATCCTATCTCGTATTCTTCCGCCAGTCTGGCACGGTTGGCTTTCGAGATGTTCGTCATCTCGTCAATGCTCCCCACGTGCTGCCCATAGAGCCATTTGGCCATCTGCGCGCCCGTAAAGGTGGGCATTCCCAAGTCCTTGGCCACCTGCCTCAGTTCTGTCAGCGTAAGACCGAGAAGATATTTTTTTTCGTTATTCATAGTGCAAAGATACGCTTTTTTGCTGAAAAATTGTTATCTTTGCCACATATTTTAAGATTATAAGCAAAAATGAGAGAAAAAATAGACCTTTTCTTACCCTTCGAAGCCTTGGAGAAGGGCGAGGAAACGTTGCTCGAGCTTCACGAGAACAAAACGGTTCAACATATCAATCTTCTGGTAAGCAGCGACTTTGCCGCACAACACCAAGTGCCCGATGGCTGTACGTTCATAATAATCGACAGAATGGAGTCGTCCAACACAGTGGCAAGCATCGCCGAGAATACGGACGCCGACTACCTGCTGGTATGCACCAAGACGACATCGGTGCGCTGGGGGCTTTACTCCTTGGAGCGCTTCCTTCGCACTGCCGACGACACGGGAGCCGTGATGGTTTACAGCGACCATTATTCCTTGGAGGACAACACCTTGGCCAGGCATCCTGTCATCGACTATCAGGCAGGAAGCCTTCGCGATGACTTCGACTTCGGCAGCCTGTGGCTCATCAAGTCGCAGGCGCTGCTCGACTATGTGGCGCAACCCGACCGCATGGACTACCAGTATGCGGGGCTCTACGACCTGCGCCTGTATCTGAGCAGGAAGGGCGAAATATTCCATCTCAACGAATATCTTTACACCGAGGCCGAGCTCGACACCAGGAAGAGCGGCGAAAAGCAGTTCGACTACGTGAATCCACGCAACCGCAAGGTGCAGATAGAGATGGAGCGTGCCTGCACCACGCATCTCGACAAGGTGGGAGCCATCATCGACACCAATTTCTATCGCCAACCCGACTTCGACGAACAGGAATTCGAGTACGAAGCCTCCGTGGTCATTCCCGTGTTCAACCGCGAGAAGACCATCGCCGATGCCGTGAGGAGCGCACTGTCGCAAAAGACCAGCTTCCCCTACAACGTCATTGTGGTAGACAACCATTCCACCGACCACACGGGACAGATCCTCGCCTCAATAGACGACGAACGCCTGGTACAAATAGTACCCGACCGCGACGACCTGGGCATAGGAGGCTGCTGGAATGTGGCGGTGAGTAGCGACCAGTGCGGAAGATTCGCCGTGCAGCTCGACAGCGACGACCTATACTCCTCGCCCAAGACGCTGCAGAAGATTGTAGACGCCTTCCATGAGCAGAAGGCCGCCATGATAATCGGCTCGTACCGCATGTGCGACTTCGACCTCAATACCCTGCCACCAGGACTCATCGACCACAAGGAGTGGACCGAGGACAACGGCTGCAACAACGCCCTGCGCATCAATGGCTTGGGAGCGCCGCGCGCCTTCTTTACGCCTTTGGCAAGACAAGTACTGTTCCCCAACACCTCGTATGGCGAGGACTACGCCCTGGGACTGGCTTTCTCGCGCCGCTATCGCATAGGGCGCATCTACGAGGAGCTCTACCTCTGCCGCCGCTGGGGCGGCAACAGCGACGCAGCCCTCAGCGTGGAGCGCGTGAATGCCAACAACCTATACAAAGACCGCCTGCGCACTATGGAGCTGAAAGCCCGCCAGCAGATGCTGCAGGGCAAGGCCGACAGCATGAAGGACAACAGCATCTCGCGTTTCTTCAACAGGCAGCTGGAGATGTGGAAAGACGCACGCCATCGCTTCCGCGACCTGAAGCACATCGAGGTCCGTCAGCTCTCCGACCAGCTGAAAGTGCAATTCAATCCAGCCCGCATCGTCAGTACAGGAGCCAAGATAGACAAACGAACTCTCAGCGAACGCCCATGCTTCCTCTGCGAGCGAAACCGGCCCAAAGAGCAGATGACCAAGCAGATAGACGATCATTTCCAGCTCCTGGTCAACCCCTTCCCCATCCTGCCTGTCCACTTCACCATCGCCGCCACCAAGCACCAGCCGCAGTCCATCTACCGCCATTACGGCGAGATACACAAGTTTCTTTCGCTCTACAGCGAGCTGATGGTGTTCTACAACGGTCCCAAGTGTGGAGCCTCGGCTCCCGACCACCTGCACTTCCAAGCTGGCACAAGCGGCGTGCTGCCCCTGCAGGCAAACTGGCAAAGGCTCTCGCGCAGCCTCGTCGACATCATCTCGACCAGCGCCGAGGAGAAGGTAGCAGTGTTGCGCGACTTTATAGTGCCGGCCTTCGTCATCATCTCGAAGAGCGAGGACAGCGACGAGGAACTCTTCCATCGCCTCTACCGCTCCATGCCGATGCGGGGCGACGAGAGCGAGCCCATGATGAACATCATCGCCTGGCGAAGGGGCGACGAGTTCATCAGCGTCGTCATTCCGAGGGAGAAGCATCGCCCCGATGCCTATTTCGCCGAGGGCGAAGCACAAGTGATAGTTTCACCTGGCGCACTCGACATGGCAGGTCTGATGATAACTCCGCGCGAGGAAGACTTCAACAAGATGAATCTCGAGAAAGCTACAGCCATGCTGCGGGAGTGTGGCGTGTCGGCAGAGAAGATGGAAACCATCATCGGCAAGCTGAAGGCGTCTATGGAAACCAGGCGCGAACATCCACTCCAGTTGCTTGCCGACAGGGGAAAACAACCCGAGGTGACAGTAGGCATCGTGAGTGGCCAAAAGATACATTTCTCGCTCAACAAGCCTTATCTGGCCAAAGGCGAGATGGTGACGGGCAAACAGGAAGTAGCATTCTACGAGGGCGGCATTCTGTGGAACGGCAACCAGTACAGCTCGCTTACCTTCCATCCGCAAAGCACCGACGCATCCTTCTCGCTGAGCGACGTGACGATAGGCATCAACTTCCACTGGGAGCGCAAGGAGACGCAGACTTTCCTCGGCACCCTACGCCTGGTGGTGGAGTCGGACAAGATATGCGCCATCAACGAGCTGCCCGTGGAGCTGTACCTGGAGAGCGTCATCTCGAGCGAGATGAGCGCCACGTCGAGCTTAGAGCTGCTCAAGGCCCACGCCGTCATCTCCCGCTCATGGCTCCTGGCACAGATGAAGAAACGCCGCGAGGTGGCCGAGTCGGGCAACAACTTCTTCTCCTTCGTCAAGAAAGACGACACGCTCATACGATGGCACGACCGCGAGGACCACACCATCTTCGATGTCTGCGCCGACGACCACTGCCAACGCTACCAGGGTATCACCAAGGAGACATCGTCCCATGTGGCCGAAGCCATCCGACAGACCAAGGGGCAAATACTGATGGACGGCGACGACATTTGCGACACCCGCTTCTCGAAGTGCTGTGGCGGAGTAACCGAAGAGTTTCAATACTGCTGGGAGGATACACCGAAGAACTACCTCAGAAGCACGCGCGACATCATGTTGGGAGTGAAGCCGCGGGATACCGTAGCCCCCGCCCCGATGCCTTCGCTACAGGACGAGGCTGCGGCCGATGCCTGGATTCGCTCCACCCCTCCTGCCTTCTGCAACACCACGGACAAGAAGATACTCTCGCAGGTACTCAACGACTACGACCAGGAGACCACCGACTTCTACCGTTGGAAAGTGACGCTGACACAGAAGAAGCTGCAACAGCTGCTCGAGGAGAAATTGAAGATGAACCTTGGCGACATCCTCGACCTACAGGCCGAAGAGCGAGGCAAGAGCGGACGCATCAGCAAGCTGCGCATCGTGGGGAGCGAGAAGACCTTCGTCATCGGCAAGGAGCTCGAAATTCGCCGCACCTTGAGCGACACCCACCTCTACAGCTCGGCCTTCGTGGTGGACAAGCACGACATCGACAGGAAGGGCGTACCACAGCGCTTCGACCTCATAGGAGCAGGCTGGGGGCATGGTGTGGGGCTCTGCCAGATAGGCGCCGCCGTGATGGGCGAGGAGGGCTACCGTTACGATGCCATCCTGCTGCACTACTACCAGGGGGCAGAAATCAAGAAGGTGTATAAATAAAATAAGAGTGTCGACACTCGACATTCCACAATCCATTCACAACATTCAACATTTTTAAGAAAGGTGGTTACAAAGAATACAAAGAAAAACAGCAGGAGTCCCTGGGCTTGGATTCCGACCTTATATTTTGCGGAAGGGCTGCCCAACATCATCGTCACAGGCCTTTCCGTGGTAATGTACATGCAGATGGGGCTCACCGATGCCGAGGTGGGCCTTTACACAGGCTGGCTGAGTCTGCCATGGGTCGTCAAGCCATTGTGGAGCCCGTTCATCGACTTGCTGAAGACCAAGCGTTGGTGGGTGCTCACCATGCAGGCTCTCATCGGCGCCGCCCTGGCGGGCATCGCCTTCTCCATCCCCACGGCCTTCTGGTTCCAGGCCACGATGTGTTTCTTCTTCATCATAGCTTTCTGTAGTGCCACGCACGACATTTCCGCCGATGGCTTCTACATGATAGAGCTCGACGAGCACAACCAGACCAAATACGTGGGCTTGCGCAACACCTTCTACCGCCTTGCCGTCATCTTCGTCAACGGAGTCTTGGTATCGCTGGCTGGCATCCTGCAGGTTGTGTTCCGCAACCAGATACGGTTCTCGTGGGCGCTGATATTCTACGCACTGGCAGGCATTTTCATCGGTCTCTGGCTCTACCACAGCCACTTCATGCCGTGTCCTGCCGACGATGTGCAGACCGAACGGAGCGTGGGCGAGGTGGCTTGCGAGCTGAAGAACATGTTTGGCACGTTCTTCCGGAAGTTCCCCATCAAGGAAACTATCTGCGTCATGCTCTTCCTGCTGCTCTACCGCTTCCCCGAGGCCTTGCTCAACACCATGACCAAGACCTTCATCCTCCGCCCCAACTCGCAGGGCGGATTGGGACTCTCTCCCCAGGAGTACGGCTTCGCCAACGGCACCATCGGACTGATAGGACTCTTGCTGGGCGGCATCCTCGGAGGCATTCTGGCGAGCAGGGACGGCATGAGAAAGTGGTTGTGGCCCATGGTCATGGCCATCACCCTGCCCGACGCTGTCTACATCTTCCTGAGCTACTCGCTCAACTCCCACCTCGTCGTAGTTTCCTTCTGTCTGTTTGTCGAGCAGTTTGGCTACGGCCTGGGCTTCACCGTCCTCACCCTCTACATGCTCTTCTACAGCCAGGGCAAGTTCAAGACCTCGCATTATTCCATCTGCACGGGTATTTCCTATCTCGGCCTGATGCTGCCCGGCATGCTCTCGGGCTACCTCAAGGACATGGTGGGTTACCGCATGTTCTTCATCATCGTCATGGCGTGCTGCTCCATCACATTTCTGGTGACGGCCTTCCTCAAGATAGACCCCGACTTCGGAAAGAAAGACAAGGAGGAAATAGAGGAAGAAGAGAAAATGGAAGGTTTAGGGAGACAATTCCCATAAAAAAGGCCGTTGAGACGATTCTCAGTGGTGTAACTACTCAGCACCCGCATTTGAAAATGATGCTCTGGGAACAGCGTATATACATTCAGACAACGGGTTACTGATGATATTTTAAAGAGTGCCCAAAAGTCGTTCCGTATTTTGGGCACTCATTGACCACACGATGGGTAACATATGCCCAGCGCATGGTCACCAAGGAACCAGCGCATGGTCACATAATGAACAGTCACCGTTTACAATATATCAACCATATTGATTGACTTTTCCTGATTTGATTAGACTCTTTTTTTTTCTTTATAAACTATAAAGATAGACACTATCAGTTTGATGCAACTATAATAGTAGACACCTTCTTTGAGCTTAAACTGTTTTAATAGACACAACTTTACGAGTCGCACTATTAAAATAGTCAATCTCACCAATGGGTACTTCATACCATTTTATGCTTCTTTGCGTAAGTTATTGCTCAAAAGTGCCAGTAACCACTTGTTGTCTACAGGGGGCTGAGTAGTTACTCGGCGACCTTTTTCTGTTAAACAATTCAAAAACTTCAGTCTAACCCCTTGCAATATCATTTTAATATCATATATTTGCAATATCAAAATGATATCAATATAAACAGTAAAAATATGGAAAATAAGGAATTTACTTTTCAGGGCAAAACCGTAAATGGCATTCTGATGTTAGTGATCAACATTCTTGGCCTCCTGGCAGGAATAGGATTTTTCGTATTGGCCTGCCTGTCTGAAGAAACGTGGCAGACCTGCGCATGGGGCATCGGCAGCGCAGCACTCCTCATCCTGAGCATCATCTGCGTTTGCGGCTTCATCCTCGTGGAGCCAGGACAGGCTCGCGTATTGCTTTTCTTCGGCAAGTATCGCGGCACATTCACCCAGCCAGGTTACTATTGGATGAATCCGTTTATTTGCCAGAAGAAGCTCTCTCTCCGAGTGCGCAACCTCGACGCAGAACCCATCAAGGTGAACGACAAGACGGGCAATCCCATCATGATCGGCATGGTATTGGTGTGGAAGTTGAAAGACACCTACAAGGCTATCTTTGAGATTGACACCCAGACTATGGCTGAAGGTTCCACAGGCCAGGCCGGCATCGGTGCCTCCGCGGCACAGGTGATGAACATGCTGGGGCGCTTCGTCCAGATCCAGGCAGACGCAGCCCTGCGACAGGTGGCGGGACAGTATGCCTACGACGATGACGAGGACGGCAACAGCAGGAAGAAGACACTTCGCGACGGAAGCGACGAAATCAACAAGGAGCTGGAAGCCCGCATCGACGAGCGACTGGCGATGGCAGGCATCGAGGTGGTGGAGGCCCGCATCAACTATCTGGCCTACGCCCCCGAAATCGCAGCCGTGATGCTTCGTCGCCAACAGGCTTCAGCCATCATCTCGGCCAGGGAGAAGATTGTGGAAGGAGCCGTCTCGATGGTGAAGATGGCTTTGCAGAAACTAAGCGACGAGGAGGTGGTGGAGCTTGACGACGACAAGAAGGCAGCCATGGTCAGCAATCTGCTCGTAGTGCTATGTGGCGACGACACCGCCCAGCCTGTGGTGAATACAGGAACATTGAATCATTAACAGCATGGCTAAAAAAGAGACTACCACAAAGAGTTTTATATTACGCATCGATTCGGAAATGATGGATGCCATTGAGGCATGGGCTGCTGACGAGTTCCGTTCCACCAACGGCCAGCTGCAATGGATCATCTCTGAAACGCTGCGCAAGGCCGGCAGGATGCCCAAGAAAAAGAAGGCCGCAACCATAGGCCGGAAAAATGAAGCCGAATCGAATCAAAAATAGAAGTGGAAAAATGAAAAATAAACAGAAACTGTTGAGCTTTGTACTCGATCTATTATCATTCAAAGACAGCGACGACGAAGAGCAGGGCGGAATCTTCTCGCAAGTCAAGATATATCGCACCACCAGCGTCAAGGTCTTTGAGTTCATTGTAGGAATTCTTATTCTGGCCATTTGGCTGCTCACCATCAGAAACATCATTCATGCGACTCCCGACCAGAGGCTCGATTGTCTGGTCGTCGGAGTGATTGGCACATTCATGTGTGTCGGTGCATTGAGCCATAGCTATCATCCAACGGCCTACGACTTGCCGTTCGTCAAGATTGTCAACGCCAGACAGGTACATTACCTGTCGCTTTGCTACCGCCTACATTCCATAGTTTTCGCACTCTTCTTTCTATGGGTAAATTGTGCGTACTTGATTGAGAGCGAGGCTATCTTTAATGGAGGAATGATAACATGCGTAACTCTTTTATTTTTGAATTGCATATTCTTTATATACAAGATACGCAAGTTGCGCGACCTTGTGGAAGCAGAGGATCCTTTGCCCGCCATCCGGAACGAAAAACTCCTCACCATAGGCACATTTGTGCTGTCCATAGCCATTGGCTTCGGGGTACATTGTTTGCCGTTCTGGGGCAGCATCCCGAGCCTGCTAAGGGGAGTTTTAAAGGGCATCGTCGCCATTGCCGTGATAGTCGGCATCATCTGGATAGGACAGAGATTCTTCGGTCTTTTCCGCGAAATAAACAAAGAAGAGCCCAATACTCCGGGGAAACAATAACAGCCCCAAAGACAGACAGTATTCTATTCATTTTTCTCCTTGCCAAAACTTGACCATCCCTCTAAGTACTTAGGGTTTGCTAATTAACGTGAGTTCAACGAAATATAAGTGTCTGAAAATTTGGTGATTAGCGAAAATTGTTGTAACTTTACAAGTGCTAAATATCAAAAGTTTACAAACAACAATCGCTATGATCACCGAGGACAAAGTTACTGAAATTTTCTGTATTGCGGATGACTTCTGCAAAGTTTTTGATGCCCAAATGGAAAAATACACCATAAAAAGCAATTTAAAACGCAAATATCATCGTGAATCGACCATGTCAAAGGCCGAAATTATGGTTATCATTATACTTTTCCACAGTTCAGGCTTTCGTTGCTTGAAGCATTTCTACAAAGAATATGTATGTGTGCATCTTCGACACTTGTTTCCAAAGGTTGTATCATACAATCATTTTATGGAACTCCAGAAGACCATCGCTATTCCGTTGGCTATCTTTATTAAGAAGGTGCTTTTGGGAAAATATACTGGCATAAGTTTCGTGGACAGCACCCCTCTTCGTGTATGCAGGAATCAGAGAATCCTTATACATAAGACATTTAAAGGTATCGCTCAAAGAGGCAAATGTTCTATGGGATGGTTTTTCGGTTTTAAGCTTTATCTAAATGTAATGAAAAGGGAGAATTGCTAAATTTCATGATTGTTCCTGGTGATATTGACGACCGTAAGCCTCTAGAACATCAGGGTAAACGCATCAAACTTTTTACCTTTTAGTAACAGTAAAAAAATAACTT
>DJOI01000072.1:0-5746 GCA_002439605.1 Candidatus Segatella mututuai
TGAGGAGTACAACCTCGGTGACACCATTACAGTTGAAATCTTCAACGATGCAAAGTTCGTTGACGTAATTGGTACATCAAAGGGTAAAGGCTTCCAGGGCGTTGTAAAGCGTCACGGATTCGGTGGTGTAGGCCAGTCTACTCACGGTCAGGACGACCGCGCTCGTAAGCCGGGATCTATTGGTGCATGTTCTTACCCAGCAAAGGTGTTCAAGGGTATGCGCATGGGCGGCCAGATGGGAGGTGACAGAGTTACTACTCAGAACCTTCAGGTGTTAAAGGTAATTCCAGAACAGAATCTTCTTGTTGTGAAGGGTTCGTTCGCTGGATGCAAAGGTTCAACTGTTTTAATTGAAAAATAATGGAAGTTAGCGTATTAGATATCAAAGGTCAGGAGACCGGCCGCAAGGTAGCTCTTAATGAGGCTGTTTTCGGTATTGAGCCTAACGATCACGTACTCTATCTCGACGTTAAGCAGTATCTCGCTAACCAGCGTCAGGGTACAGCTAAGTCCAAGGAGAGAAGCGAGATGAGCGGCTCTACTCGTAAGCTTGGTCGTCAGAAAGGTGGCGGCGGTGCTCGCCGTGGTGATATTAACTCACCTGTACTCGTAGGTGGTGGTCGTGTATTTGGTCCTAAGCCACGCGATTATCGCTTCAAACTCAATAAAAAAGTAAAGATTCTTGCTCGTAAGTCAGCCCTCTCATACAAGGCTCAAGAGAATGGCATCGTAATGCTCGAAGACTTCTCTTTTGAGGCTCCAAAGACTAAAGAATTCTTAAGTGTTCTTAAGAATCTTAAAATCGAAGGTAAGAAAGTGCTGTTCGTTTTGCCAGAATCGAATAAAAACGTATATTTGTCCGCTCGTAACTTGCAGCGTGCTGAAGTTATCCTTGCATCAAATGTCAATTCGTACAAAGTTTTGAACGCTGATGTTGTAGTGATTACAGAAAAATCGCTCGAGACTATCGACCAAATCTTAACAAAGTAAAAAGGAGATATTAGAATATGGCATTTATTATCAAACCATTGGTTACTGAGAAGATGACCAAGATTACAGACAAGCAGCCTAACCGCTATGGCTTCGTTGTTCGTCCTGAGGCTAATAAGCTCGAGATTAAGAAGGAAGTCGAGGGTCTGTACAATGTTACAGTAGTTGATGTGAACACTATTCGCTATGCTGGCAAGCGCTCTGCACGTTACACAAAGGCAGGCCTTGTTAAAGGACAAAAGAATGCGTTCAAAAAGGCAATCGTTACTCTGAAAGAGGGCGAAACAATTGATTTTTACAGCAATATTTAAAATAAAAAATGGCAGTACGTAAATTAAAACCGGTTACTCCGGGTCAAAGACACAAAGTTATTGGCACGTTCGAGGATATTACTGCATCCGTGCCAGAGAAGTCTCTCGTTTACGGTAAGCGTTCTACCGGTGGTCGAAACAACACCGGTAAGATGACCGTTCGCTACATCGGTGGCGGTCACAAGCAGAAGTTTCGTTTAATCGACTTCAAACGTGAGAAAGATGGTGTTCCAGCAGTTGTAAAGACAATCGAGTACGACCCTAACCGTTCGGCTCGCATCGCATTGCTTTACTATGCTGATGGTGAAAAACGTTACATTATTGCTCCTAACGGACTTCAGGTAGGTGCTACTTTGATGTCTGGTGCTGAGGCAGCTCCAGAGGTTGGTAACGCGCTTCCTTTGGCAAACATCCCTGTAGGTACCGTGATTCACAACATTGAGTTGCGTCCTGGACAGGGTGCTTTGTTGGTTCGTTCGGCTGGTAATTTTGCTCAGTTGACTTCTCGTGAGGGCAGTTATTGTGTAATTAAGCTCCCTTCTGGCGAGTTGCGCCAGATTTTGAGTGCTTGTAAAGCTACTATCGGTAGTGTCGGTAACTCTGATCACGCTCTTGAGCAGTCTGGTAAGGCTGGTCGCTCACGCTGGTTGGGTCGTCGTCCTCACAACCGTGGTGTTGTTATGAACCCTGTTGATCACCCAATGGGTGGTGGTGAGGGCCGCCAGAGCGGTGGTCACCCACGTTCACGTAAGGGCTTGTATGCTAAGGGTCTTAAGACTCGTGCACCAAAGAAGCTTTCTAACAAGTATATTATTGAAAGAGCTAACAAAAAATAAAGAGTAAATTATGAGTCGTTCACTTAAAAAAGGTCCATACATCAACGTTTCTCTCGAGAAGAAGATTCTCGCTATGAACGAGAGCGGAAAGAAAAATGTTGTTAAGACATGGGCTCGGGCTTCAATGATATCTCCTGATTTTGTAGGACATACTGTTGCAGTTCATAACGGTAACAAATTTATCCCTGTTTATGTTACAGAGAACATGGTAGGCCACAAGCTTGGAGAGTTCGCTCCAACACGTCGCTTTGGCGGTCACTCTGGTAACAGAAAGTAATCGGGGTTAAACCATTTAAAATTCAAGTAAATAATGGGAGCAAGAAAACATATTGCGGCTGAAAAATTGAAAGAAGCCCGTAAAAACTTGTACTTCGCTAAATTGGTTGGCGTTCCTTCTTCTCCACGCAAGATGCGCTACGTTGTAGATATGATTCGTGGTATGGAAGTTAATCGCGCCCTCGGAGTACTTCGCTTCTCTAAGAAGCAAGCATCTGCTGACGTTGAGAAATTACTTCGCTCAGCTATCGCAAACTGGGAAGCCAAGAATGATCGCAAGGCTGAAGACGGTGAGCTTTATATTAGCAAGGTCTTCGTTGACGAAGGCGTTACAATGAAACGTATGAGACCTGCACCACAGGGTCGTGGTTATAGAATCCGTAAGCGTTCTAACCATGTTACTCTTTTTGTAGATGCAAAAACTAATGACGAAAAATAATAAGTAGAATGGGACAGAAAGTTAATCCGATTAGTAACCGACTCGGTATTATCCGTGGTTGGGATTCAAATTGGTTCGGTGGCAAGAACTTCGGTGACAACCTCGTAGAGGATCAGAAAATCCGCAAGTATCTTAACGAGCGTCTTGCTAAGGCAAGTGTATCTCGTATCGTTATCGAACGTACGTTGAAGCTTGTTACCATTACTATTTGCACAGCCCGTCCAGGTTTTGTCATTGGTAAAGGTGGTCAGGATGTTGACAAGTTGAAGGAAGAGTTGAAGAAACTTTACAAGAAAGATATTCAAATCAACATCTTCGAGGTTAAGAAGCCTGAGCTTGATGCTACCATCGTAGGTAAGAACATCGCAAGTCAGATTGAGCACATGATTGCTTATCGCCGCGCTATCAAGATGGCTGTCGCCAACACAATGCGTGCTGGCGCAGAGGGTATCAAGGTTCAGATTACTGGTCGTCTGAATGGTGCCGAAATGGCACGTAAGGAAATGTACAAAGAGGGACGTACTCCTCTGCACACATTCCGCGCAGACATCGATTACTGTCAGTGCGAGGCTCTTACCAAGGTAGGCCTGCTCGGCATCAAGGTATGGATTTGTCGTGGGGAGGTTTATGGTAAGGCTGACCTTACTCCTAACTTCGCTCAGGACAATAAGGGCAACAACCGTGGCAACGGTCGCTCTAACCGCGGTGGTAATCGCAAGAGAAACAATAACCGTTAAATTAGAAAGCTATCATGTTACAGCCAAAAAGAGTAAAATATAGAAGACCTCAAGATGGTCGTGGCAATAAAGGCAACGCCCACAGAGGTACACAATTGGCATTCGGTTCTTTTGGTATCAAGACTCTTGAGCCTAAATGGATCGATAGCCGTCAGATTGAGGCTGCTCGTGTGGCGGTGAACCGCTACATGAACCGCCAAGGTCAGGTCTGGATTCGTATCTTCCCTGATAAGCCAATCACTCGTAAGCCTGCTGATGTGCGTATGGGTAAAGGTAAGGGTGATCCTGCAGGATGGGTTGCACCTGTTACGCCAGGTCGTATCCTCTTTGAAGTAGAAGGAGTAAGTTTCGAAATCGCTAAGGAGGCACTTCGCCTCGCAGCTCAGAAACTTCCTGTGAAGACAAAATTTGTTGTTAGACGTGATTACGATAAAAACGCTTAATTATGAAGATTAAAGAATTAAAGGAACTCGAAACCAAGGACTTGGTAGAGAAAATGGAGAATGCTGTTGTGGCTTATAATCAGAAGAAGCTCAACCATAACATCACTCCTCTTGAGAATCCATCAGAGATTAAGGTTGCTCGTCGTGATATCGCACGTATGAAAACAGAACTTCGTCAGAGAGAACTTAACAAATAATAATGGTCCAGATGGAAACAAGAAATTTAAGAAAAGTAAGACAGGGTGTTGTCATCAGCAACAAGATGGATAAAACCATTGTTATTGCAGCTAAGTTCAAGGAGATGCACCCAATTTATGGTAAATTTGTCCAAAAGACAAAGAAGTACCATGCACATGACGAGAAGAATGAGGCTAACGTAGGTGATACTGTTATGATCATGGAAACTCGTCCTCTGTCTAAGACAAAGAGATGGAGATTAGTACAAATCGTAGAAAAAGCTAAGTAATTATGATACAAGCAGAATCAAGACTTAATGTATGTGACAACAGCGGTGCTCGCGAGGCTCTTTGTATTCGTGTCCTCGGTGGTACAGGTCGTCGTTACGCAAGTGTTGGTGACGTGATTGTAGTTTCAGTCAAAAACGTCATTCCATCAAGTGATTTGAAGAAGGGTGCAGTATCAAAGGCTTTGATTGTTCGCACAAAGAAGGAGATTCGTCGCGCTGATGGTTCTTACATCCGTTTCGATGACAATGCGTGTGTACTGCTCAACAATGCCGGTGAGCTTCGTGGTAGCCGTATCTTTGGCCCTGTTGCTCGTGAGCTTCGTGCAGTGAATATGAAAGTCGTTTCTTTGGCACCTGAGGTTCTTTAATATTTTAAAATTAGTAGTAATGAGTAAGTTACATATAAAGAAAGACGATAAGGTTATCGTTATTGCTGGTGCCGACAAGGGCAAGACGGGTAAGGTGCTCAAGGTTCTCGTTGATGACAATCGTGCCATTGTTGAGGGAGTACACATGGTGTCAAAGAGCACCAAGCCGTCGGCTAAGAATCCTCAGGGAGGCATCATTAAGCAAGAGGCTCCTATTCATATCTCAAATTTGAGCTTGATTGATCCTAAGAGTGGCAAGGCTACTCGCGTGGCTATCAAGCACGAGGGTAAAAACGTTGTTCGCATCGCTAAAAAGTCAGGGGAGGAAATCAAGTAATGGATACAGCACAGTTAAAGAAATTCTATAAGGAGACTATCGCTCCTTCTTTGCAGAAGCAGTTTAACTACACTTCTGCTATGCAGATTCCAGCTCTTAAGAAGATTGTTATCAATCAGGGACTTGGTGATGCTACCCAGGACAAGAAGATAGTTGATGTTGCTATCAACGAAATTACTGCAATCACTGGTCAGAAGGCTGTTGCCACATATTCTAAGAAGGATATTGCCAACTTCAAGCTTCGTAAGAAGATGCCTATCGGTGTGATGGTCACATTGCGTCGTGAGCGTATGTATGAGTTCTTGGAGAAGCTCGTTCGCGTTTCTCTTCCTCGTATTCGTGACTTCAAGGGTATCGAGACCAAGTTTGATGGTCGTGGCAACTATACTTTAGGTATCACAGAGCAGATTATCTTCCCAGAGATTAACATTGATGAGATTGATCGCATTCAGGGCATGAACATTACTTTCGTTACATCAGCCAAGACTGATGAGGAAGGTTTCGCTCTCCTCAAGGCATTCGGTCTTCCATTCAAGAACGCAA
>DJOI01000072.1:5850-11893 GCA_002439605.1 Candidatus Segatella mututuai
GCTCGTTACGCTGAAAAGCGCGCAGCACTGAAAAAGATTATTGCAACTTCTAATGATCCAGCTGAAGCATACGAGGCAGCTCGTAAGCTTCAGGCTATCCCAAAGAATGCAAACCCAATCCGCCTTCACAATCGTTGTAAGATTACAGGTCGTCCAAAAGGATACATTCGTCAGTTCGGACTCTCTCGTATCCAGTTCCGTGAGATGGCTTCTGCAGGTTTGATTCCAGGCGTAAAGAAGGCAAGTTGGTAATCGATTATCAGACCAAAGGAATTTATTGTTTTAATATTGTCGGGGTAGTCCCGATTAATTAAATTTTTATATTTTATGACAGATCCAATAGCAGATTATCTGACAAGACTCAGAAACGCAATCATGGCTCATCACCGTGTTGTTGAAGTTCCTGCGTCTAATTTGAAGAAGGAAATCACTAAGATCCTTTTCGAGAAAGGCTACATTCTCAACTACAAGTTCATCGAGGATGGCCCGCAGGGTACTATCAAAGTTGCTTTGAAGTACAACCCTACAACTAAGCAAAACGCTATCAAGTCTTTGAAGCGTGTGTCTACGCCAGGTCTTCGTAAGTACACTGGTTACAAGGACATGCCGAGAGTTATTAACGGATTAGGTATTGCAATCTTATCTACATCCAAAGGTGTAATGACAGACAAAGAGGCTACCGACCTTAAGATTGGTGGTGAGGTTCTTTGCTATATTTATTAATTTGGAGGATTGAATATGTCAAGAATAGGTAAATTGCCAATTAGTATTCCTGCTGGTGTTACTGTAAGCTTCGACGCTAATAACAACGTTGTTACAGTAAAGGGTCCTAAGGGTGAGCTTTCGCAGAAGATAGATCCTTCTATCAAGTTCAACAACCAGGACGGTCATATAGTTTTCGAAATAGATGAGAACAGCCCTGTTAATCCTAAGCAGAAGCAAGCATTCCACGGTTTGTATCGCTCTTTGGTTCACAACATGGTTGTAGGCGTAAGCGAGGGTTACACTAAGACCATGGAGTTGGTTGGTGTTGGTTATCGTGTTTCTAACCAGGGTAACTTGATTGAGTTCGCTCTTGGTTATACTCACCCAATTTTCATCCAACTTCCTAAGGAGGTTAAGGTTGAGACTAAGTCTGAAAGAAATCAGAACCCTATCATAACATTGGAGTCATGCGACAAGCAATTGTTGGGACTCATTTGTGCAAAAATTCGTTCTTTCCGTAAGCCTGAGCCTTACAAGGGTAAGGGTATCCTGTTCAAGGGTGAAGTTATTCGCAGAAAGTCTGGTAAGAGCGCTGCTGCTAAGTAATTTTAATTATTTACGATTATGACAACAAAGAAAGTAGAAAGACGAATTAAGATAAAGTTCCGTATTCGCAAGAATGTAAATGGAACAGCTGAGCGTCCACGTCTTAGTGTTTTCCGCTCTAACAAGCAGATTTATGCTCAGGTTATTAATGATTTGACAGGTACTACACTTGCATCAGCTTCTTCGCTTGGCATGGAAAAGATGCCAAAGCAGGAGCAGGCACAGAAAGTTGGTGAGCTCGTAGCTGAGAAGGCTAAGGCTGCTGGTGTTGAGTCAGTAGTTTTCGATCGTAATGGTTATCTCTACCACGGTCGCGTTAAGGAATTGGCTGATGGTGCTCGTAAGGGTGGTCTTAAATTTTAAACGATTATGGCAATGAATAAAGTAAAAGTAAATAGTGATGCAGAACTGAAAGATCGCTTGGTTGCTATCAACCGTGTAACTAAGGTTACCAAGGGTGGTCGTACTTTCACATTCGCTGCTATCGTCGTTGTTGGTGACGGTAATGGCGTTATCGGTTATGGTCTTGGTAAGGCTGGTGAAGTTACCGCTGCCATCGCCAAGGGTACTGAAGCTGCCAAGAAAAACTTGGTTAAGGTTCCTGTATTGAAAGGTACTGTCCCTCACGAGATGGAAGTAGCTTTCGGTGGTGCGAAGGTTCTCCTTAAGCCTGCTGCTGCTGGTACTGGTTTGAAGGCAGGTGGTGCTATGCGTGCTGTTCTTGAGAGCGCAGGTGTCAAGGATGTTATCGCTAAGTCTAAGGGCTCTTCTAACGCACACAATCTTGTGAAGGCTACAATTGCGGCTCTTGCTCAGATGCGTGATGCTTACACTGTGGCAGGTGAGCGTGGTGTTAGTATGGATAAAGTATTTAATGGTTAATTAGGAAAAATCAGATATGGCAACAATTAAAATCAAGCAGATTAAGAGTAAAATCGGTGCTCCAGTTGACCAGAAGCGTACTCTCGCTTGCCTTGGTCTTCACAAGATTTCTCAGGTTGTTGAGGTTGAAGATACTCCTAGCAACCGTGGTATGATCCGTAAGGTTCATCACCTCGTAAGTGTAGTTGATTAATTAATCTTTTAAAGGATAAGAACGATTATGAAATTAAATAATTTGAAACCTGCTGCAGGTTCTACCCACTCGCGTCGTCGTATTGGTCGTGGTCCAGGTTCTGGACTCGGTGGTACTTCTACTCGTGGTCACAAGGGTGCCAAAGCTCGTTCTGGTTATAAGAGAAAGATTGGTTTCGAAGGTGGTCAGATGCCATTGCAGCGTCGTGTTCCAAAGGCTGGTTTTAAGAACATCAACCATAGGGAGTATTTTGCTGTTAACCTTTCTACTCTTCAGGCTCTTGCTGAAGCAAAGAACCTTACCAAGATTGGTATCGCAGAGTTGAAGGCTGCAGGTCTCACCAATGGCAAGGAGCTCGTTAAGGTGCTCGGAAATGGTGAATTGAAAGCTAAATTGGAAGTTGAAGCTAACGCATTCTCTAAGACTGCTGAAGAGGCAATCAAGGCAGTAGGTGGTAATGCAACTATAATCTAAGTAGATGAAAAAGTTTATTGAGACACTAAAGAACTGTTGGAAGATTGAGGATCTTCGTCAGAGGCTCCTCATTACTCTTCTGTTTACGGCTATTTACCGTTTTGGCTCGTTTGTTGTGCTTCCTGGTATCAACCCGAGCATGTTGGACAAACTTCAGTCGCAGACCTCAGGCGGACTTATGTCGCTTTTGGACATGTTCTCTGGTGGTGCATTTTCCAATGCGTCTATTTTCGCATTAGGCATAATGCCATATATCTCAGCATCTATTGTTATGCAGCTTCTTGCTGTCGCTGTACCTTATTTCCAGAAGATGCAGCGTGAAGGTGAGAGTGGCCGTAAGAAAATACAGTGGTATACGAGAGCCTTGACTGTGGCCATCTTGGTCTTTCAGGCTCCAAGTTATTTGCTGAACCTAAAAATGCAAGCTGCTAATGCGCTTGCAACGGGTATCAGCTGGACTGTATTTATGATACCTGCCACTATCATCTTGGCAGCAGGAAGTATGTTTATCCTTTGGTTAGGTGAGCGTATTACTGATAAAGGTGTTGGTAATGGAATCTCATTGATTATTATGATTGGTATTATTGCAAGATTGCCACAGGCTTTTGTACAGGAGATTTCTTCACGTCTGACAGCAATTTCTGGTGGTGGTATCATCATGTTCATCGTCGAGATTTTGATACTTTATGCTGTTGTTTGTGCTTCTATCCTATTGGTGCAGGGCACTCGCAAGGTACCTGTTCAGTATGCCAAGCGTTTGGTGGGCAATAAGCAATATGGAGGTGCACGCCAGTATATCCCATTGAAGTTGTTTGCTGCCAACGTAATGCCTATCATCTTTGCCCAGGCTTTGATGTTCATTCCTTTGGCTGTTGTTCGCTACCAGTCTGAAAATGCCAGTAGTGTTGTACAGCAGTTGATGGATAATCGTAGTTTGTTGTATAATGTTATTTATGTAATTTTGGTTATTGCCTTTACATATTTCTATACGGCAATCACATTGAATCCGACTCAGATGGCAGAGGATATGAAACGTAATAATGGTTTCATTCCAGGTGTTAAGCCTGGTAAGGATACTGCTGAGTACATTGATACCGTCATGTCTCGTATTACTTTTCCAGGTTCTTTGTTTATAGCGTTCATTGCTATTATGCCTGCACTTGCAGGACTTCTCGATGTGCAGCAAGCCTTCTCTCAATTCTTCGGAGGTACATCTCTTCTGATTTTGGTAGGTGTTGTCATTGATACACTTCAGCAGATTGAGAGTCATTTGCTTATGCGTCACTATGACGGTTTGCTCAACTCGGGACATACTCGTCAAGGCGGTATTGCGGCATATTAATCTTTATCTTTTAGAATGCAGATATTTCTAAAGACAGAAGATGAAATTAACCTGATGCGTAAGGCCAACCAACTTGTTGGCATGACCTTAGCCGAATTAGGTAAACATATAAAACCAGGTGTGACGACTCTCCAGTTGGATAGGATTGCTGCGGAATTTATCCGAGATCATGGTGCGATTCCTGCGTTTAAGAAATTCCCGAATCCATTTGGAGAGCCTTTTCCCGCTAATATATGTACATCTATTAATGATGTAGTTGTGCATGGAATCCCAAGCGAGGATGACATACTTCATGAGGGAGATATTATCTCGATAGATTGTGGTATTTTGCTTGATGGATTCAATGGTGACAGTTGTTATACTTTTTGCGTTGGTGAAATCGATGCAGAAGTGGAGCGACTTGTATCAATTACCAAGCAAGCTTTATATTTAGGTATAGGGCAAGCGATAGCAGGAAATCATGTCGGTGACATTGGCTTTTCCGTACAAAACTATAGTGAGTCTCATGGTTATAGCGTTGTACGTGAGTTAGTGGGACATGGAATAGGTAAAGCCATGCATGAAGATCCTCCAGTTCCGAATTATGGCAGACGAGGAAATGGAGTGATGCTTAAGGAGGGCATGTGCATCGCTATTGAGCCGATGGTTGCGATGGGAAATAGAAAGATAAGGCTTCTTCCAGATAAGTGGGGAATTGCTACTGCCGACCATCAACCAGCTGCTCATTTCGAGCATACGATAGTTGTTCGAGAAGGTAAGGCTGAAATTTTATCTTCATTTCAAGAAATAGAACATTTAGAAGGGCAAAACATTTAATTATGGCAAAACAGGCTGCTATAGAGCAAGACGGAACCATAGTAGAGGCATTATCTAATGCTATGTTCCGCGTTGAATTGGAGAATGGTGTAGACATTACAGCACATATCTCTGGTAAAATGAGAATGCATTATATAAAGATTTTACCTGGCGATAAGGTAAAGGTGGAAATGAGTCCATACGACCTGACAAAGGGTAGAATAGTATTTAGATACAAATAATAATCACAAGGTATGAAGACAAGAGCATCTTTGAAAAAGCGTTCAGCTGACTGTAAGATTGTACGTCGCAAAGGTCGTCTGTTCGTAATTAACAAGAAAAACCCTAAGATGAAATTACGTCAGGGCTAATGTTAAAGTATTGTAAAAGCATGATTGTTTCAAAAAAATGTCGTACTTTTGCACCACTTTTAACGAAAGGTATTAATTTAAATTATTTAATTAACAAATGGCAATAAGAATTGTTGGAGTAGATTTGCCCCAGAATAAGCGTGGCGAAATCGCATTGACCTATATCTATGGTATTGGTCGAAGTAGTTCAGCAAAGATATTGGATAAGGCAGGTGTGAGCCGTGACTTGAAAGTCAGCGAGTGGTCTGACGATCAGGCAGCCAAGATCCGTGAAATTATCGGTGCTGAGTTCAAGGTGGAAGGTGATCTTCGTTCTGAGATCCAGATGAACATTAAGCGACTGATGGATATTGGTTGCTATCGTGGAGTTAGACATCGTAATGGTCTTCCTGTTCGTGGTCAGAGCACAAAGAACAATGCTCGTACTCGTAAGGGTAAGAAGAAGACTGTTGCTAATAAGAAGAAAGCTACTAAGTAATTTTGAAGGAGGAAATTAATTATGGCAAAGACAAAAGCAACATCTAAGAAGAGAAATGTACGTGTTGACGCAATTGGTCAGTTGCACATCCATAGCTCGTTCAATAACATTATTGTATCTCTTGCTAACAATGAGGGGCAGGTAATTTCTTGGTCTTCTGCTGGTAAGATGGGTTTCCGTGGTTCTAAGAAGAACAC
>DJOI01000072.1:11937-26605 GCA_002439605.1 Candidatus Segatella mututuai
CCTTATGCAGCTCAGATGGCAGCAGAGGATTGCGCTAAGGTCGCTTTCGATTTAGGTCTCCGCAAGGTTAAGGCTTATGTAAAGGGTCCTGGTAATGGACGTGAGTCTGCTATCCGTGCCGTACACGGAGCTGGTATCGAGGTTACAGAGATTGTTGATGTAACTCCATTACCACATAACGGCTGTCGTCCTCCCAAGCGTCGTCGTGTGTAATTATCCCGCTTTATTAGTAGCATTATTAAGATACAAACATTTTTTTTGATATTATGGCTAGATATATAGGTCCGAAATCTAAAATTGCGCGTCGTTTTGGTGAACCAATCTTCGGCGCCGACAAAGTTTTGTCCAAGAGAAACTTCCCTCCTGGACAGCATGGCAACAACCGTCGCAGAAAGATGTCTGAGTACGGTGTCATGTTGGCAGAGAAGCAGAAAGCTAAATACACTTATGGTGTATTAGAGCGTCAGTTCCGTAATATGTTTGATAAAGCAGCCAAGGCTGATGGTATTACAGGTGAGGTTCTTCTCCAGAATCTCGAGTGTCGTCTTGACAACGTTGTATACCGTTTGGGTATTGCTCCAACACGTGCCGCTGCACGCCAGTTGGTAGGGCACAAGCACATTGTTGTTGATGGTAAGGTAGTTAACATTCCTTCTTTCGCTGTTAAGCCAGGTATGGTCGTTGGCGTTCGTGAGAAGTCTAAGTCTCTCGAGGTTATCGAGGCCGCTCTTGCTGGTTTCAATCATAGCAAGTATCCATGGATTGAGTGGGATGATAATACAAAGTGTGGTAAGTTCTTGCACAAGCCAGAGCGTGCCGACATCCCAGAGAACATTAAGGAGCAGTTAATCGTTGAGTTGTACTCTAAATAAATCATTACATTAATGGCGATATTAGCATTTCAAAAACCTGAAAAAGTAGTAATGCTGGAGGCTGATGATAAGTTCGGAAAGTTTGAATTCCGTCCTTTGGAGCCTGGCTTTGGTGTTACCATTGGCAACGCTTTGCGCCGCATTCTCCTTTCATCTTTAGAGGGTTATGCGATTAATACCATCCGTATAGCTGGTGTTGAGCATGAGTTCTCTTCAGTACCTGGTGTAAAGGAAGATGTTACCAACATTATCTTGAATCTCAAGCAAGTTCGATTCAAGCAAGTAGTAGAAGAATTCGAGAATGAGAAAGTTAGTATCACCGTAGAGAATTCTACAGAATTCAAAGCTGGTGATATCGGTAAGTATCTGACTGGATTTGAAGTGTTAAACCCTGATTTGGTGATTTGTCATTTAGATGCCAAAGCTTCGATGCAGATAGATTTGACAATTAACAAGGGACGTGGTTATGTTCCTGCTGATGAGAATCGAGAATTCTGTACTGACGTAAACGTTCTCCCAATTGATTCCATCTACACCCCGATTCGTAATGTAAAGTACGCAGTAGAGCCATATCGTGTAGAGCAAAAGACCGATTATGACAAACTTGTACTTGAGGTTACTACTGATGGTTCCATTAGTCCAAAGGATGCTCTTAAAGAGGCTGCGAAGATTCTTATTTATCACTTTATGCTTTTCTCAGATGAGAAAATTACTCTTGAGAACCCTGATCAAGAGGGCAACGAAGAGTTTGATGAGGAAGTTCTTCATATGCGACAGTTGCTTAAGACTCGTCTCGTAGACATGAACTTGAGTGTTCGTGCTCTCAACTGCTTGAAGGCAGCTGATGTCGAGACTCTTGGCGACTTGGTACAGTACAACAAAACAGACCTTTTAAAGTTCCGTAATTTTGGTAAGAAATCGCTTTCAGAGCTTGATGATTTGCTCGAGAGTCTGAATCTGTCTTTTGGAACTGATATTTCAAAGTATAAATTAGACAAAGATGCTTAAGGCATCCTGTCCAAAAAGAGAAAATTAAAATGAGGCATAATAAAAAATTCAACCATTTAGGTCGTACTGCTTCTCATCGTAATGCGATGTTGGCCAATATGGCTACATCCCTTATCTTGAGCGAGCACAAAAGAATCACTACGACCCTTGCAAAGGCTAAGGCTCTTAAGAAGTATGTTGAGCCTTTGATCACTCGTTCAAAGAACGATACTACAACTTCACGTCGTGTTGTTTTCCGCTATCTCCAGAACAAGTATGCTGTTAAGGCTCTCTTCGGAGAGGTGGCAGAGAAAGTCGCTAACCGACCAGGTGGCTACACTCGCGTAATCAAGTTGGGTACTCGTCAGGGCGATGCTGCAGAAATTGCTTTCATCGAGCTCGTGGACTTTGATGACAACATGGCAAAGACTCCTAAGGCTGCCGCTAAGAAGACTCGTCGTAGCCGTAAGGCTAAGGCTGAGGAGGCTCCTAAAGCAGAGGAAGCTCCTAAAGCAGAGGTTGCTGCTGAGGCAAGTGCAGAGGAAGCTCCTAAGGCTGAATAAATTTCGAATCTCAAATATTAAGTGCTTTCATCTTTGTGGTGAAAGCACTTTTTTTGTTTTAGGGATTCCCCTATGCCATTTTAGGGAAATATGATTTGGTAGTTACTCGAAAAATATCTATCTTTGCAAAGTTTTCTAAAGATATTGAATATGAAAAAGATATTAGTTTTATTTTTGGGCTCTTCTTTGATGTTGAGTAGCTGTGATACATACACGGGTAGTGGTGCTTATGTTGGAGGATCGTTTGGCTCTATTTTGGGTTCTGCCATTGGTGGCTTGAGTGGTGGTCCTCATGGTTCTGATGTGGGAACCATCATTGGTATGGCTGGGGGCGCAGCGGTAGGTGCTATCATCGGCAGTCAGGCAGATCAACGCCAACAGCAAGAGATTGACCAATACCAAAGGGATAGAGCTAATCGCATTTCACGGCGATCTTCTTCCTCGGTCTCTTGCAACGAGGCTCACCAGTCGTTGCCTAATGAATCGCAACCTATTCCTAACAATGACACAGCAGTTTTCGATTCAACAAATAGTGGCGATGACCGCCTTTATGATTTCAATGGCAAGGACTATGTAGGTAATTATAGCGCTCAGCAACCAACAACGAGTATGCCAAGTGCTACCGTTGAAGAGTTGGGTGCTACCTTGTCTTATTCTCCATCATTAGAGATTGTTAATGCTCGGTTTGTTGATGACAACGAAGATGGCACTCTCAATAGAAATGAAACGTGTAAGATAATCTTTGAGATAATGAATCGTGGTACAGATGTTGTTTATGATGTAGTGCCCAGCGTGGTAGAGACTACAGGCAATAAGCATATCTTTATTTCGCCAAGTATACATATTGAAAAGATAGCCCCTGGACGTGGTGTCCGTTATACGGCAATGGTCAAGGCAGATAACCGATTGAAAGATGGAACAGTCCGCTTCCTGGTATCTGTGATACATGAAGGAAAGTCCATTTCGAAGGTAAATGAATTTAACATCCCAACTTGTAGATAGTGGGGGATGCCAGGGAGTTCTTTACTACGGGCTTTGTATAGAGTGAATCGAAATTTAGAGGGGCATTATACGTTAGTTTAATGTTCCTTTTCTTTTTTGTGAGTAGTGGTGTTTTTTCGCTCTTTACTATCTTTGTAGTCTTTTCGTTTGTTGGTCTCTTTAGCTTTTTGCCAATGAGGTTTCATGTTATAGTCAGACTCAGCCACCTCGAAGTCGATGGTGGGAAGTTTCTCATCCTCGGGGCGGAAAGGTATCTGGGGCTCGAGCAGCTCAACCTTGACTGAAGCCACGCCCTGGGCCAGCATGCCTATCTCCTTGGCAGCCGCCCACGACAGGTCGATGATTCTTCCACGTCTAAAAGGTCCCCTGTCGATTACCTTCACAACCACACTCTTGTTGTTGCCCAGATTGGTTACCTTTAAGTGAGTGCCGAAGGGATAGAAACGATGGGCGCACGTCAGGCTGTCGTGATGAAGCCTTTGACCGCTTGCAGTTCTTGCTCCTGTAGCCCTTTTAGAGTAGTAGGAAGCTTTTCCATGCTGTTTTTTCTGTGCCCAACATGCCGTAAGGCAGAGAAAAGCGAGCAAAGTTATCAGTAATCTTTTAAGAGTTATTCGATTCATTTTCGGGGAGTTTTGGATACATTATTTCTGCAAAAATAATAAAATATGTTGAAAGTTACAAGAAAATATTAGAAAAACAGTATCTTTGCATGAGTAAAGTCAAAGAAATGGAGAATAATGTACCCCAAGAGTGGAATAAATTTTATTTAAAAGATGTGTCGTTCGTCAACCTGATGATGCGCCGCATTTATAACGTGTTGATTGTGGCCAATCCTTATGATGCCTTTATGCTCGAGGATGATGGTCGTATAGAAGAAAAGATTTATAATGAGTATATGGAACTTGGTCTTCGTTATCCGCCAACCTTTACTCAGGTTTCTACAACAGAAGAAGCTTCAGAAATACTACGTTCCACCGTTGTTGACTTAGTTATCTGTATGCCTGGTAATGCAGACAATGATGCTTTCGATGTGGCACGAGACATCAAGAGCAGGTTCCCCAACATTCATTGTGTGGTGCTTACTCCCTTTTCTCATGGCATCACCAAACGTATGCAGAACGAAGACTTGAGTATCTTCGATTATGTGTTTTGCTGGTTGGGAAACACCAACCTCATTCTCTCCGTCATCAAGTTGATAGAGGACAAGATGAATCTGGAGCACGACATCCAGGAAGCAGGTGTACAGATGATACTCCTTGTGGAAGACTCCATCCGTTTTTACAGTTCCATTTTGCCAAATCTATATAATTATATATTGGAACAGAGCAAAAACTTCTCCAAGGAGGCATTGAACCGTCATGCCGCCACTCTGCGTATGCGTGGCCGTCCCAAAGTAGTTTTGGCTCGTACCTACGAGGAAGCACAGATGCTCTATGACAAGTATTCCAACAACACCCTTGGCGTCATCAGCGATGCCCGTTTCCCGTTGAAGAGTGCCGCTAAGGTCTTTGGCGATAAGGTGGAAACAGAGGACAAGCCCAAGCATCGTACCGATACTTTCGGACGTGAGAAGTGTCCTGATGCAGGCTTGCGCCTCTTCCGTTATATTCGTCAGCATGACCCTTTTGTTCCTTTGATTCTTGAAAGCTCAGAAAGTGACAATCGTGCCAGGGCAGAGGCAGAAGGATTTCGTTTTGTAGACAAAAATTCCAAGAAGATGAGTGTGGATCTCCGACATTTGATGGAGGAGCACATGGGCTTTGGCGACTTTATCTTCCGCGATCCAAAGACCCATGAGGAGGTGATGCGCATACATAGTTTGAAGGAGTTGCAAGATAACATCTTTGATATTCCTAATGACTCGATGCTTTATCATATCAGTCGCAACCACATGAGCCGTTGGCTTTGCGCCCGTGCCATTTTCCCTGTGTCTGCATTTCTAAAGCATGTTACTTGGGAGAAGCTTCAGGATGTGGATGCCCATCGCCAAATCATTTTTGATGCGATAGTGCAGTATCGCCACATGAAAAATATAGGTGTTGTTGCGGTCTTCGACAGGATGAAATTTGATAAGTACGCCCATTTCGCCCGCATTGGCGACGGTTCGTTGGGTGGAAAGGGAAGAGGCTTGGCTTTCCTCGACAATGTCATCAAGCGTCATCCGGAGTTCAATCAATATGAGAATGCAACCGTGCAGATTCCTAAGACTGTAGTGCTTTGTACGGATATTTTTGATGAATTCATGGAGACCAATAATCTTTATCCGATAGCGTTGAGCGATGCTGGCGACGATGAGATATTGAAGCATTTTCTCAAGGCTCAGTTGCCGGATTCATTGATCGCAGACTTTTTCACTTTCTTTGAGGCAACGAAGAGTCCGATAGCCGTTCGTTCCAGTTCGCTTTTGGAGGATGCCCATTACCAGCCGTTTGCTGGTATTTATTCTACTTACATGATTCCTTATTTTGAGGACAAGTACCAAATGCTTCAGATGTTGGCTTGTGCCATCAAGGGCGTCTATGCCTCCGTGTTCTACCGCGACTCCAAGGCTTATATGACAGCCACCAGCAATGTCATCGACCAAGAAAAAATGGCGGTTATCTTGCAGCAAGTGGTAGGCAAGGACTATGGCACCCGATTCTATCCGAACTTGAGTGGCGTGCTCCGTTCGATCAACTATTATCCGATAGGGGATGAGACGGCAGAGGAGGGTATTGCCAGCTTGGCGTTAGGATTGGGTAAGTACATCGTGGATGGGGGACAAACTTTGCGTGTCTGTCCTTATCATCCTAATCAGGTGCTTCAAACTTCAGAATTGGAAAAAGCCTTGAGCGAAACACAGACCCAGTTTTATGCCCTCGACATGAAACATATAGTCGAGGACTTCAAGGTGGATGATGGCTTTAATATTCTCAAGGTAAGAGTGAAGGATGCGGTGGAAGACCAATCGCTCGACTATATCGCCTCTACTTTCGACCCTTACGACCAAGTTCTCAATGATGGTGTTTATGAGACGGGGCGCAAGGTGATTACCTTTAACAGTGTGCTTCAGCATGGCGTGGTTCCTTTGCCAGAGATATTGCAAATGTCGATGAAGTTTGGTTCTGAGGCGATGCGTCGCCCAGTGGAAATCGAGTTTGCTTGTAACATCAATGCCGACAAGACCTGCGAATTCTATCTCCTTCAGATTCGTCCTATCGTGGATGCCAAGGAAATGCTTGACGAGGATGTGAAGGCGATACCGGATGGTGACTGTCTCTTACGTTCGCACAACTCGCTTGGCCATGGCATCAGCGAGGACGTGGTGGATGTGGTCTATGTGAAATACGACGACAATTTCTCGGCGATGAACAACTATTATGTAGCCGATGACATCGAGCGCATCAACCGAAAGTTTTTGGCTGAAGGCAAAAGCTATGTGTTGATAGGGCCAGGTCGCTGGGGCTCCAGCGACCATTATCTCGGTGTGCCAGTCAAGTGGCCTCATATCAGTGCGGCACGTGTCATCGTAGAGGTGGCGTTGAAGAATTACAATATCGACCCAAGCCAGGGCACCCACTTCTTCCAAAACCTCACCTCTTTCGGCGTGGGCTATTTCACGATAGACACCAATGTGGAGAACGGGGGCTTCGTGAACAAGGAGTTTTTGGATGCGATGCCTGCCGTGGAAGAAACCAAATATGTGCGCCACGTTCGCTTTGACCATCCGATGAGGATACTCATGGATGGGAAGAAGCAGGAGAGTGCAGTGTTGCTGCCAAATAAATAGATTGCTAATCATATAAATAAGTACTTGAAAATGAATATCAAAGAAAGTTATCAACAGTGTGTGGATAAGTATGTCGCCGATGTAGCGGCTTTGAAGCGAAAGACCAATGGCTTCATTACGGGCGAGTTACTGTCGTTCGCCGCTATCATCACCTTTGTGGTGTGTTATTTCGCTATGGATGGGGATACGAAGCATTGGCTTCTGGGAGCTGTGCTGGCCCTGATAGCCTACTTCTGCATCCGTCATTTCGACGACAAAAACAAGGAACGGATTGTCCATCTTTCCGCCTTGCTGAAAGTCTTTCAAGATGAGCTAAAGGGGATGGAGGGGGATTTCACCCCTTTCGAGACAGGTGCGCAATATCAGAATCCACAGCATCCCTATAGTTTCGACCTCGATGTGTTTGGCAAGGATTCGCTTTTCAACTGGATTTGTCGTACAATAACTTCGGGCGGTTCCGATGTGTTGGCGGAGAATCTTTCTCGTGAGACTCCTCTTAGTCGAGAAGAACTGGCGAAAAAAACAGCTCTCCAGAAGGAACTTGCCGAACAGGGGGAAAACTGGCGGATGGAATTCTTGGCTCTTGGGGAAAAAAACAAAAATGAAGTTTTGGATAGTCCTGTTAGAAATGCCAGTTATTCTAAACTAAATAATCTGCATGTGGATATGGCTGCAGAGCCAACTCGACGAGTGATAGGCTATCAGAAGATAAACACTGAAGCCGTGGCGGATGCGATGCAAAAGGTTTCGGCGATGGCGGTGCCTGCATGGTTTGGTTCGGTAGCTGCGCTTGCGCTGGGGTGGCTGTTAATCATAGGTGTATGTGGCTCGGTGCTACTCTCCATCCTCGGTGTCGTATCGGTGAATGTGCCATTGTGGTGGGTGATGATACAGTATATGGTTGTCTTCTTTGTTTGCAAGCGAACACTCGATAAGATAGATAGCAATGGTGGAAAGTTGCGCTGCCAGTTGGTGGCTTATTCCCAGATTCTCCAGTTAATAGCTCGCCGCCATTTCCATAGCGAGTTAGGCAAAGAGATGCAGGCACAGTTGGCGGAGGCTCTTCCATCCTTCGCCCAGTTGGAGAAAATCCTCAAGGGATACGACCGTCGTGGCAACTTTCTCGGTCTCTTCTTCACCGATGCCTTCATGCTGAGCGACTTCTTCCTCGTGCGCAGCTTCTTGAAATGGAAGGATACCTATATGGTGAAGATGGAGGAGTGGATGGACATTGTGAGCGAACTGGATGCAGCCGTTTCGATGGCAGATTTCAGATACAATCATCCCGAGGCGGTGGAAGCGGAAATCGTCGATGGCTCTTCCGTGCTCTTCGAGGCAAAGAACCTCTATCATCCATTCCTTGGCGCGAATGCAGTGAAGAATGATTTCTACATCAAGGACGGCAACTATTACATTGTTACAGGAGCCAATATGGCGGGCAAGAGCACCTTCCTTCGTTCACTCGGGGTCAACTATATTCTTGCCATGTCGGGCATGCCTGTCTTTGCCGATTCTCTCAAGGTGTCACGTTTTCAACTCTTCTCCAGCATGCGCACCACCGACGACCTTACTCATGGCATTTCCTATTTCAATGCCGAGCTTTTGCGTCTTGAGCAACTCATGCGGTTTTGTAAGCGCAGTGACTTTCACACCCTCATCATTCTCGACGAGATACTGAAAGGAACCAATTCTTTGGACAAACTCAATGGCTCTCGGCTCTTCCTTGAGTCCATCTCCAGCATGCCCGTTGCGGGAGTTATAGCCACCCACGACCTGGAATTGTCCAAAATGGCAGAAAGCTGTCCCGAACGTTTCCACAACTATTGTTTTGAGATAGACCTCGGCACCGATGTCACCTATACCTATAAGATACAGCCGGGTGTGGCGCGCAATCAGAACGCCACCTTCTTGCTCAATAAGCTATTGCAGCGAAACTAAACCTTTCACGCACGCAGTTGCGTGATAAGAATACGACATGGATTCGTGCACAGGAAAGCTATGCCTATTATAAAAAAGAAGAGCAGAAATTCTTTCGAACTTCCGCTCTTTTTATGTGTCCTGACAACCACGACGGATTAGTCGAGGTTAGCCAACTTGTTGTCTGAACCAAGAACGTCTGTGATCTTGTGCTTGTAGAGATCTACCATGAACTCACGAGCCTTGCCGCAGTACTGACGTGGGTCGAAGTACTCTGGGTGCTCAGCCAATGTCTCACGAACACCAGCAGTGAAAGCAAGACGAGAGTCTGAATCAATGTTGATCTTGCAAACTGCGCTTTTAGCAGCCTTACGAAGCTGATCCTCTGGAATACCAACTGCATTAGGCAACTTGCCACCGAACTTGTTGATGATATCAACATACTCCTGAGGAACTGAAGAAGAACCGTGGAGAACGATTGGGAAACCTGGAAGTTGCTTCTCAACTGCTGCCAATACGTCGAATGCCAATGGAGGAGGAATCAAGCGACCAGTCTTAGGGTCACGTGTGCACTGCTCTGGCTTGAACTTGTAAGCACCATGAGAAGTACCAATTGAGATTGCCAATGAATCAACGCCTGTACGAGTTGCGAAATCCACAACCTCCTCAGGCTTTGTATAATGAGACTCCTCAGATGCCACGTCATCCTCAACACCAGCGAGGACACCCAGCTCACCCTCTACAGTTACATCGTACTGATGAGCATAGTCTACAACCTTTCTGGTCAAGGCAATATTCTCCTCATATGGAAGAGAAGAACCATCGATCATTACAGAAGAGAAGCCGAAGTCAACACAGCTCTTACAGGTCTCGAAGCTATCTCCGTGATCGAGGTGAAGCACAATCTCAGGATGCTTGCAGCCCAACTCCTTAGCGTACTCTACTGCACCCTCTGCCAAATAACGAAGCAAAGTAGGGTTTGCATACTTACGAGCGCCTCTAGAAACCTGGAGAATAACAGGTGACTTCAATTCTGAAGAAGCCTGGATGATAGCCTGAAGCTGCTCCAAGTTGTTGAAATTGAAAGCAGGAACGGCCCAACCGCCCTTGATAGCTCTTGCGAACATTTCCTTAGTGTTCACAAGACCGATTTTCTTGTAATCTACTACTGCCATAATTATATAAATTTTATAGTTTTATGAAACATTCAATTCTTAACTTTGAAATAGACCTCCCCGAAAAGGATTGTCGCTAATCTCTGTTCGAGTGCAAAATTAGCTTTTTCAATTGAAACAGCAAAATGTAAAGCTAACTTTTCATCCCTCAAACAAGTTAAAAAAGTTTATATTTTTCACTATTACGCTACACCTTTCTTTTTTTGTAAGATACAGATGGCAATTTATGCGTCCACTTCTTTTTGTGCTTCCACCTTCTTGATATAATACTCGCGCACAGCATAAGCAAGCACGACGATGAAGCCAACCAAGGGCACGGCAAAAGGCATCACTATATGTGTGCGGTCGGCTATGACTCCCATCAAAAGGAAGCCACAACCACCTATAGGAGTCATCATAAGAAGCGAGGAGGCGCTCTTGGTAAGATTGCCTAAACCTACAAGGGCTATCGAGAAGATGGTGGGGAACATGATGGCCTCGAAAAGATAGTTGCACAACAACGCCACCAAAGAAACTTTGCCTAAGCAACACAAGACCAACACATTGCACACCACGCAGCCTACAGCACAAACAAGCAACAGTGTAGTAGCTGCCACATGACGCATCACCCAACTGCCTAAGAAACGCCCTGCCATGAAGCAAGCCAAGGCTCCTGTCAACACCAACGAAGCGGTACGGTCGGACATCCAATGCATGCCGGTTACGAAATTGATAAAATAACTGTTGATGGAAATCTCCGCCACCTCATAACTCAGCAAGGCAAAAAGACCGAAGACAAACATCTTGTGATGGGTGAAGAGCTTGCGTATGTTGGAACCGTGTTCCTTGTCCTCGGAGGTCTGCTCATGTCTGATTTCTGGAAGGTTGACCCGAGAGAAGACAACGGCTATGACAAGCACCAATGCGCCCAAAATGGAATAAGGAACCACCACATTGCCACCCTGCTCTGTATTATTGAAGAGGAACTGACCGATACACAATGTGGCAAAGATGCCTCCCAGGCCATTGAACGACTGCGAGAGGTTCAAGCGACTCGTGGCAGTTTCCTTGGCACCCAATTCGGTGACATATGGGTTGGCTGCCGTCTCCAGGAACACCAATCCACAGCCAATGACAAAAAGGCATCCGAGAAAGGCATAGAAACTTCCCACAGCCGCGCCAGGTATGAAGAGCAACGAGCCCATGCCGAAGAGCAGAAGCCCGAACACCACGCCACGGCGATAGCCATAGCGATTGATGAAGATGCCAGCAGGTATCGCCATCAAGAAATAGCCTAAATAGGTGGTAACCTGAATCAAGGCGGAATGGGTGATACTGATATGCAAAGCATTCTGGAAATGCTTGTTGAGTACATCCAGAATGGCACGTGCGAAGCCCCACAAGAAGAAGAGCGATGTAATCAATACAAATGGTAGGAAATACTTTCTGTCTGTAATTTTCTTTTGTTCTGTTGACATTATTATTTATTTTCCTTCTAAAATTACGCTAAAATATGCCGAATAGCTTAAAATGAGCAATTTATGAGTTTTTCACCTCAATAGAGGTAATGATTTGGCAATGGTGCTAATTTCTTCAATGCGCATAGCATTGCTTGCCTAACAACTCTTTTTTTCATGTGCAAAGGTAATATCAGTATCCGAGAAAAGCAAAAATATAGAGTTAAAAAATTATATTTAAGCATTTAAATGATAATAATTCATTATCTTTGCATTCAAAAAGAACATACAATGGATGTAAATCGTTTAAAGATAGTTTTGGTTGAACAGAAACAGACCAGTAAATGGTTGGCAGAGCAGTTAGGAGTAAATCCTTCAACTGTTTCTAAGTGGTGCACAAACACTTCACAACCTCCGTTGGAAACATTAATTCAAATAGCACAGTTTTTGAATGTTGATGTTAAAGAACTGATTTGCATACCTCAAAAGACAAATAGAAAATGACAAAAATAAATAATGGTTTTTCTTTGTTCGATTTTTGTAAAAAGAGAGCAGACAAACTACAGATATACGGAGAAGAAACACTTGATGAAGAAGGGAATATTATTCCTTTTATTGACCAAGCTGCTTTGATAACACATTACTTGCAACTAAGAAATAAAAATGTAAATATGCCTTATGAGCAACAAGCAAAGGGTATATTGGATTTGTGGTACGAATTTGTAAAGGGGGAACAGCAAAAGAAGCCAAAGAACTTTAATTTTGTAGGGGAATCTTCTGCTGCTATTCAAGGGTACTTGTTTCCAGATTTGTTTCAAGCTCCATTCCAAGCTCCAGCAAATCCAAAGTTCACATTTATTGATTTGTTTGCAGGAATAGGTGGCTTTAGAATGGCTTTCCAGAATCTGGGTGGAGAATGTGTATTTTCATCAGAGTGGGACGAACAAGCAAAAAAGACATATTATGCAAACTATGGCGAAGTGCCTTTTGGCGATATAACGAAAGAAAGCACAAAGAATAAAATTCCTAAAGGTTTTGATATTCTTTGTGCAGGTTTCCCATGTCAAGCTTTCTCTCTTGCAGGAAAACGTTTAGGTTTTGAAGAAACCAGAGGAACGTTATTTTTTGATGTCGCAGAAATACTTCGTAGGTATCAACCTAAAGCTTTCTTCCTTGAAAATGTAAAGGGACTTGTCATTCATGACAAAGGCAAAACATTCAAAACAATATTAAATACTTTGGATGAAGTTGGCTATGTAGTGCCAAATCCAGAGATTGTAAATGCAATGTACTTTGGAGTTCCACAACATCGTGAAAGAATTTACATTGTAGGTTTCAGAAAAGACCTTGGTATAAAGAAGGAAGATTTCTCTTACCCAATACAGAAAGAGGTTACGAAAAAATGGATTGATGTTAGAGAGGAAAATCCTGTTCCTGCTAAGTACTATCTTTCCACAACATACATAGATACTCTGATACGGCATAAAGCTCGCCATGAAGCTAAAGGACATGGTTTCGGCTATGATATAATTCCTGATGATGGCATTGCACATGCAATTGTCGTAGGAGGAATGGGAAGAGAGTGCAATCTTGTTATTGACTTCCGCCAAAAAGATTTAACACCAACAACAAGAATCAAAGGAGAAGTAAATAAGCAAGGGTGGCGCAAGATGACCCCAAGAGAATGGGCTCGCCTACAAGGCTATCCAGATAATTTTAGAATAGTAGTTGCTGATGCTTCGGCATACAAGCAATTTGGTAATAGTGTAGCTGTGCCCGCTATCCAGGCTACAGCAAGTCAATTACTTAAAACATTGAAAGAACATGGCTATATCGGGAAATAAAGGTGAATGGAGTGAAATATACACTTTGTTCAAGTTATTAGGAGAAGGAAAGGTTCATGCTGGTGATGCCGACATGAACAAGTTGGATTTGTACTATCCTATTCTCAATATTATTCGTGAAGAAAGCAAGAAATATGAGTACAAGCCCGACACAGACCAACATATAGTAGTTATAGATGAGGACGGTTGTGAATTCGCAAGAATATCCATGAACAAATTTTTGGAAGAATCCTCTAAATTACTTGAAGAGATAAAAACGGCAAATGACCGTGCTTTTACCTCCCTGCGACAGAATCTTTTATGACAGAGATAGGTTGTTCAAAGCTAAAAGCACCTTCAAAGGACAAAGCAGACGTTCATATTATTATCCACGATTTGCGTACAAATATGACTCCACTCTTGGGATTTAGCATCAAATCCCAATTGGGTAGTGCCTCTACACTTTTGAATGCAGGAACAACAACCAATATCACGTATAAGATTGTCGGAACCAAACTCAGTGACGTTGATATTGAGGAGATCAATGCCATCAAGGGGCATCTTCCAAGAATGGAAGCTATTTTTAATAAAGGTTGCGGCTTGGAGTATAACGACATCGAGCATCCTATCTTCAAGAATAATCTTCTGTTTTTGGATAGTTGTATGCCTCAATTTATAGCAGATTGCTTATTGATAGATAGTTTGCCCAATTCCAAATCTTCCATCAATGAATGTGTAGCAGAAGTAGCCAAGCATAACCCTTTTAAATTTAATGGCAAAAATGTGGAGGCGTTTTATGCTCACAAGATGAAAGTACTTCTCCTTGATGCTGCACTCGGCATGACACCTGCCAAGGAATGGACAGGCAGATATGATGCCAATGGAGGCTATCTTGTCGTACGCAAGGATGGCGAGATTGTTTGCTATCATTTCTACAATCGTAATGATGTGGAAGATTATCTTTATAACAACACTCGTTTTGAACGAGCAAGCAGAAGTCGCTATGGCTTTGGTTATGTTTATAAAGGAAGTGATGGCTGTGCTTATGTGAAACTAAACTTACAAATTAGATTCAAAAAATAGCCTTATGGTCATAAAGACCTAAATTCCGCAACACTATA
>DJOI01000040.1 GCA_002439605.1 Candidatus Segatella mututuai
TGGTAAAATAGATGGTTACATAGTAGTGGGAATCGTCCAGCCAGAGAGACAAGGGTGTCCGTGGTGACGCGGAATCTGAAAGGAGTCAGTGGCAAACATCTGCCCCAACGTACAGAAACTTGATATAAGGCTGCTTGCTGGGATAAGGCTGCAAAAGGAGTCAAAGTCCAATAACTACTCGGAACTGCAAGTAGTAAATCAAGTGGGTATAAGATGGAAAGACAACATGCTTAACTATTGGGGTCTCACGGACATGGGGATTAGTTTCTTTGCAAAATCCATGGAGTAAAGCTTGCCGTGAGAAGTCAGTAGATGCCATAGTAGTGGAGTTCTCGATAACGCTCCACGAAGGGCAGAACCTATATAACGATAGTAATGGAAACGTACCTTATGAGGGGAAGAATGCAGAAAAACTTGTCGGAAGTCAAGTGCTGCCCACAGCAAGTTCATAGAAATCCTCAGCCGCACGATAACGGACGGCAGGGTGGTGAGTCTGATACACAAATATCTTCGAAGCGGTGTAATGAACAAAGGTGTCTTCGAGGCGAGCGAGGAGGGCACACCACAAGGTGGACCATTGAGTTCGTTGCTGAGCAACATCATGCTCAACGAGTTGGACAAGGAACTCGAACGCCGATGACTTCCATTTGTGCGCTACGTCGATGACTCGATGATATTTTGCAAGTCCAAGCGTGCAGCCATGCGTGTAAGGAGTCCATAACCCGATTCATAGAAGGTGAACTATATCTGAAAGTGAACAAGGAAAAGACAGTCGTATCATACATGAAACGCTTGCTTATGGCTACCGACAGTTGGCTGTGGTGTCGGATACGAATGTGTATATGGAAAGCTTGGAAACTCCCGAAGACAAGGATAAAGAACCTCATACGATGTGGCATCAACGAATATGATGCAAGAAGATAGGGGTATGTCAAGGGATTTTGGAGAGTCAGTGGCTCGCCGATAATGCACCTTGTCGTTTCGTCGCAGAGGTTGCGAGATGCGGGCTATCCAACGCTGATGGGTTCATATCTCGAATGGCACCCCAAAAAGGAACCTCCGTATGAGGAAGCGCATGTACGGTGGTGTGAGAGGTCGGTAAACATGAAAGTAGGAGATAAACACCTATGATTAGTGTTTACCTCCTACTCGATTCTCTTTTATTCGGGTGGACTAAGCCTTATTTATCTTGCGACACAGCCTGAAGTCGGGCGATGTATTTGCCCAGTATATCGAACTCGATATTGACGACAGTTCCCACTTCCATATGGCAGAAGTTGGTATGGTCGTGTGTGTAGGGAATGATAGCCACGGTGAAGGTGTTGTCGGTAGGGTTACAAACGGTTAGCGAAACACCATTGACAGTGACAGAACCCTTGTCTACGGTAAAATAACCCTTTCGAGCCATCTCGAGGTCGAGTTTGTATTCGAAAGTATAGTAAGTAGAACCATTTGCATCGCGTTTGTCAATACATTTGGCTGTCTCGTCCACGTGCCCTTGTACGATATGTCCGTCCAATCTGTCGTTGAGCATCATGGAACGTTCCACGTTCACCTTGTCGCCAACTTTCAGCAATCCGAGGTTGGTGCGGTCGAGGGTTTCCTTCATGGCTGTAACGGTATAGGTACCATCTTCCAAGGCCACGACAGTAAGGCATACTCCATTGTGAGCCACGCTTTGGTCGATGCTCAGTTCGCTTGCAAATGGACATCTCAATGTGAAGTCGATATTCTCTTTGTCCCTTTTCACGGCCACGATGGTAGCCACGTTTTCTATGATTCCGCTAAACATGATGTGATGTCGATATTATATTTTGATAAAATGATGTTGAAATTTTCTATGATATGAATAAAAAGAAAAGGGTCGCCCGATGATGTGATGAAACTCCGAACTTAGCAATAAGTTTGAGAGCCCCCTGCTTTTGTAATCCACTGGCTTTGCAGCTTCTCCGAACAAAGTCCGGCTTATTTGTGGCCCGCCATAGGCAAGAGAAGTCTTCTCGGTTTCATAATTTGTAATGTGATGAGTATCCCAATCTAACCGAACGACCCTTATGTTTTTGCAAAGGTACTGCTTTCTTCCGATGTTGCCAAATTTTTTGGCATTTTTTCACAGCAATCTTTTCTATAGTTTCTTACTTTTTACAACATACCCTTTGACGAAGGCAGTTCGAAGTGATAAATGTCACGTTTAACAGCCATCTTGAGTGATCGTGCGAGAGCCTTGAAGATACCTTCTATTTTGTGGTGTTCGTTCGCGCCTTCAGCCTTGATGTTGAGGTTCATCTTGGCAGCGTCGCTCAGACTCTTGAAGAAGTGTTTGAACATCTCGGTTGGCATTTCGCCTATTTTCTCGCGATGGAACTCGGCATTCCATACGAGCCAGGGCCTTCCACCAAAGTCGAGTGCTACTTGACAGAGACAATCGTCCATGGGCAGACAGTAGCCATATCTTTCTATACCTCTCTTGTTGCTTAAGGCTTGCTGTAAGCATTCTCCCAATGCGATTCCCGTGTCCTCGATGGTGTGGTGCTCGTCTACATAGAGGTCGCCCTTCGTATGTATAGTGAGGTCCATCGTGCCGTGTTTTCCTATCTGTTCCAGCATATGGTCAAAGAATCCCAATCCTGTGTCAATATCGCAAAGCCCCGCACCGTCGAGGTTCACCTTAATGTATATGTCTGTTTCCTTGGTGGTGCGTTTCACCTCTGCGATACGGTCACCGGCGAAAAGTATCTCGGCTATCTTGTCCCAGTCCAGACCGTCCTTCCCTAATATGAGGCTCTTGCAGCCCAAGTTCTCAGCCAGTTTAGCGTCTGTCTCACGGTCGCCGATGACATAGCTGTTTGCCAGGTCGTATTCTGAGTTGTTGATATAGTGGGCAAGCATACCTGTACCAGGCTTTCTCATGGGTGAGTTGTCCTCGAGAAAATGTCGGTCTATCAATTGCTCCTTAAAATGTACTCCTTCACTTTCCAAAGTCTGGATGATGAATTTGTGCACAGGCCAAAAGGTCTCTTCTGGGAAAGAGGCGGTGCCCAGCCCGTCTTGATTGCTTACCATGACGAACTGGTAGTCTGTGTGTTGGGCTATGAAACTGAGGTTTCTCATCACGCCCTTTGTGAAGACGAGTTTCTCGAAACTGTCGATTTGCTCATCTTCTGGCTCCTGAATTAAGGTTCCGTCGCGGTCGATGAATAGCAGTCTGGTTTGTTTCATGTCTGTTTTTAATATTGAATGGTTACTCTTCTTGTGCGAATGGGATCACTCTTTGATATTTTCCTCTTTCTCCTTTTTGCGCAATTCGGCTTTTTTCATCTCGTCATTTTCTATGCTACCATAAAGGTAGACGTATGAGATAAGTAGCCAATGTGTGATATAGGTGAATACGAATAGTAGGAGTGTTGTCGTTGCGATGAAGAGAAAAGTGAAGTAGGAGGGGATTCCTACAGTGTCTCCTTCAAGTGTACCTAACTGTGCTGTTACCTGTGCGCCAATTAGGAACGACAAAGGCATGTATATAGGAATGCTTGTTACCAAGATGACGAGAAAGCCCAAGATGCCCAACTTGAAAATGGAACCCATGTTGCGGATACCACATTTGAATGATTTCCAGAGTCTGAATTTCTCCCCATTTTCCAACAGTATATATCTTGGCGACATGTAAGCAAAGGGTAGGCATGCCACCATATATAGAACGATGGCTATGGCTATGGTGAGCGCATAGAGCAGGAGGGTAGTAAGCGAAGGTGAATCTACTGTGGCAGTGTTCCCTGTCATGAGAGAAACACCAGCGAAAGCTATGGTGGCTACAAATACCACAACGATGCTTGCGATGCCAGAAAGAAGATACATCGTGATGCTGCGTTTCAATATGCAGACGAAAGGCTTGTCGGTAATCCAGCACCATACGGTAGCTCCTGTCAGGAACGCGGCTATGATGGCGCCTAAGTATACTATCGTCTGCAAGCAGAATGACAGCATCATGTTTTCCTCGCCCCAATCGTGAAGTGTTTTGTTGGGGGTACGCAGATAAATCATGAAAGCCAACATGAAAGCATAGGTCACAAAAGCCCACCATGTACTTTTCAGAAGTTCTGTAGTATTATTTGACATCAGGCAGTAAGCTTCTTTCATGCAGGAGGTTACACTGCGATGCTTCATTAAATCATTTATCTTCATATTTTCTCCTTCTTTTCTTGTTTACCTTTACTTTCGGTTTCCTTGTTTTCTACCTTGCCTTCTGAATTCCGAACAAGTGATGGCTGTTGCGATCGCTACATTCAGACTGTCGGCAGTAGGTCTTCCTAAGGGAAAATTGGGTATGAGTAACTTTCTGTTCACACTTTTGATGAGTTCTGGCGAGATGCCTTTTCCCTCGTTTCCCATTACGATAAATCCTTTGTTGTCGAGCTGTTGATTGTAGATATCCTCGCCATCAAGCAAGGTTCCGTATACAGGAACGTTGTCTGGCAACGTGGCGAAAAGTGCTGTTAGGTCACCATACATAACCTTCACTCTGGCGATGCTTCCCATGGTGGCCTGTACCACCTTGGGATTGTATACATCGGCTGTATCGGGCGAGCAGTATATGCTCTCTATGCCAAACCAATCGGCAATGCGGATGATGGTTCCCAAGTTGCCAGGGTCTTGTACTCCGTCGAGAGCAAGATTCAGGCGATTGGGGGTCACGTCGGCAGAAGCGAAGTTTCTGTTCTCCATCTGGTCGAAGACTGCGAGTACCTGCTGTGGGTGTTGCAGGAAACTCACCTTTCTGAGTTCATCCTCGCTCGCAATCAGTACCTCCGTCCTTTCATCGATTCTTTTGTCTTTCAGCCATTCTTCCGTGGCTACGATTAGCGAAGCAGGCTGCAGCATCAACAGGTCATCCACCACCTTGTGTCCCTCAGCTACGAACTTGCCTTCTTTGTTGCGGTTTTTCTTTAGCTCGAGCGACCGTATGTATTTTATTTTGTTCTTGCTGATCATAGTATAGTGTCCTGTATTGTTATCCTTGCCCTTTAGAATCTATAGTCCGCTTCTCAAAGGCAAAACGCAATCCTCTCTCGCCATAGCTCACCTGCCCGCACAGACAGAATCCCATTGATGAGAGCAGGCTTACCATGGGCAAGTTGTCATAGTTGGTATCCACTTTTATGCTGGGTACGCGCTCCACTTCGCATAGGCTACATACCTTGTTGATGAAAATGCGTGCGTATCCCTCTCTCTGCAGTTCGGGTAGTGTGGCGAATCTGTGTATGACATAATAGTTGCCATAGGTCAGCCATTTTCCGTCGAGCAGTTCGTAGGTAGGTTCTCCGTTCAGTGCCACAGCCCCATAGACGGCAATCTGGTCAGCCACGGTGAGCACATAGGCATTCCCGTTGTTAATGTCGGCCAGAATGTCCTTACGGGCAGGATATTCTTCTGTCCACTGATGCCGTCCCGACTTAATCATTTGGTCTCTGGCTTCGTTGACGACCTTCCAGCAACCGTCAAAGTCTTTCATGAAAGCTGGTCTAAAATCAATCTTCATGCTGTTTCTTTTGTTGCGTATTTATAGCGTTTATGCTGTGTCTTATCTTATAGGAGTATTATTCTACTAAGCATTTGTCCAATTCCTTGCAGATAGCCTCTTTTTGCAGATGCTGGCCGATGAAAACTATTTTTACCATTCGGTCGCCCACCTTGTCGTCCCATTCCTTTCGCAGTTGTTCTTCACGTGCCAACAGTTCGTCGAGTTGCTCTTTAGGCATGGTGGCAATCCATTGTCCAGCTTGCTTCACGGTCTTCTGTCTTCCAGCCTGCTCGAACACGTAGCACATGTCTCTTTCGTCGGCGAAGTAGCAGATGCCCTTGGCTCTTACCACATTGCGCGGCCATTTGCGAGCAACGAAGTCGTCGAAGAGTCCCAAGTCGAAAGGTTTGCGGCTGTAGTATACGAATGTGCCGATGCCATATTCCTCAGCTTCTCCCTCATCGTCGTGGTGATGGTGGTCGTGATGGTGGTGGTCGTGCACATCGCCATCATGGTCGTGATGATGATCGTGCTCATCATCATCGCCTTCATCGTGGTGGTCTTGGTTGCGTTCGGTCTCAATCTCTTGAATCCATCCTGCCGATGTAGCCACGGTTTCCCAGTCGAACTTATGTGTGTTGATAATCTTGTCGAGATCAACATCGCCATAGTTGCATTCAAATATTTCTGCCTTCGGCTGTATGGCTCTTATGACATGCTTCAGTTTGTCGAGGACTTTAGGTTCCACCTCTGCGGCCTTGTTGAGCAGGATGATGTTGCAGAACTCTATCTGTTGGATGACGAGCGAAGCCAAGTCTTCTTCGTCGATGTTGTCCTTCATCAGGTCGTCTCCACCGGCAAACTCGTCTTTCATGCGTAGTGCGTCTACCACGGTTACAATACTATCGAGTCTCAGTACACCGTTCTTTATATATTGTGGGCCGAGAGTAGGAATCGAGCAGATGGTCTGTGCGATAGGTGCAGGTTCGCAGATTCCGCTTGCTTCGATGACGATGTAGTCAAATTTTTTCATGTCAACGATTTCCTTGAGCTGTTCCACGAGGTCCATCTTCAGCGTACAGCAGATGCATCCGTTTTGCAATGCCACGAGCGAGTCGTCTTTCTTTCCTACCACACCCCCTTGTTCTATGAGGGCGGCATCGATGTTCACCTCGCCGATATCGTTGACGATGACGGCAAACTTGATGCCTTTTTGATTAGCCAAAATCTTGTTGAGTAGTGTCGTTTTTCCACTGCCTAAATAGCCTGTAAGCAACAGGACGGGAATTTCTTTTCTACTGTTCATAATTTTTATGTTTTTTACTCGAGTTTTATTTTCTGTAGTTGTCGAGTCCCTTGTTCAAGAATTCGAGATATGCGTTTACGTCTTCCTTAAAGCTGAAAGCCGCCGTCAAAGGCTTGCCTTCGTTGTCCACAGCCACATAGAAAGGCTGTGCGTTGGCACCAAACTTGCTTGCCTGCAGGTAGCTCCACTTGTCCCCGATGGTGCGCAGGGTGCGCTTCTCGCCGTTGAAGGTTACCTCCATGGGTTGTGGCAATGGGGTCTTGTCGTCAACGTAGAGCGAGATGAGCACATAGTCTTTGGTCAACTTGTCTGCCACGTTGGGGTCTGTCCATACCGAAGCTTCCATCTTTCGGCAGTTCACACAACCGAATCCCGTGAAGTCTATCAGTACAGGCTTTCCCTCAGCCTTGGCTGCAGCCATGCCCATCTCGTAGTCTTTGTAGGCTGGTTCCACGGTCTTGGTGTTCAGATTGAAGTCTTGCGTATTGATAGGGGGAGCGAAGGCACTCACTGCCTTGCATGGAGCTCCCCATAGTCCTGGAACCATATATACGGAGAAAGCCAGTGAGCACAAACCCAACATGATGCAAGGCACAGGCATAGGCTTGTCCATCTCGCCTCCGATGGCATCTACCTGAAACTTCAGCTTGCCGATGAGATAGAGACCCAAGGCGGCGAAGATGACAATCCAGAGCGACAGGAACACCTCGCGGTCCAGAATGTGCCATCCGTAAGCCAAGTCTGCCACTGAGAGGAATTTCAGCGAGAAAGCCAGCTCGATGAATCCCAATACAATCTTGATGGTTTCCATCCATGAGCCCGACTTTGGAGCCGACTTGAGCCAAGAGGGGAAAAGGGCAAAGAGGGTGAAGGGTAGGGCGAGGGCCAATGCAAATCCCAGCATGCCTACGGTAGGAGCCAGCCAGTCACCCGATGTCACCGTCTGAACCAGCAACAGTCCGATGATAGGAGCAGTGCAGGAGAAGGATACCAATACAAGGGTGAAAGCCATCAAGAAGATGGAAATCAATCCTGTAGTGCTTGATGCCTTGTTATCTACTGCGTTGCCCCAGCGATCGGGCAGTTTGATTTCAAACCATCCGAAGAAAGAAAAGGCGAATACTGCCAAGAGCACAAAGAGAATGATATTGAATACGGCACTGGTAGACAGTGCGTTGAGTGTGCTTGGACCAGCGATGGCTGTCACGGCGAGTCCTAATGTAAGATAGATTACCACGATGCTCAGACCATAGGTGCAGGCATCGCGTACACCCTTTTTCTTGTCGTCCTTGGCACGTTTCAGGAAAAAGCTTACCGTCATAGGAATGATAGGCCAGATACATGGCATGACCAAAGCCAGAAGACCACCTACCAGTCCCATCAGGAATATGTAGATGAGAGAATGGTTGGCAATGTCGCTGGCTCCGCCGAATGCCTGTAGCTCTTTCACCACTGGCTGCCATAGTGCCTTAGTGTCGAGTTGCTTGGCTGCTTGTGCCAGGGAAGCACTGTCCACAGCGTTCTGTGTTGTGTCTGTCATGACAGCCTGTGCCATGGCGATGGAGTCGGCTTTTGCCTTGGCTGTCAGTGCGGCATCCTGCTTGTTGTCGGTCTTGGCTTCCTGGGCAGCCTTGCTGTCTATGGCGGGTGCCTTGCCCGAGTGCTTAAAGTTTACCTCAGAAGGCGGCAGGCAGCTCTGGTCGTTGCAGGCTCCATACTCCAAGTATGCGTCGATAAAATACTTAGCGGAAGTGAATTTTATCTTCTGCACGAAAGTGGCGCTTCCTTCGAAGAAGCGTAGTTTCATACCAAACATATTGTCGTATTTAGAAACCTCGTTGCCTCGTGCCTGCAGTTTGCCCACGAGTTCCACTCCTTCCAGCTTGCTGACGTTGAAAGTTGCCGAGATAGGTCCGTCGTTGCCCAATCCTGTGGAGTAAACATGCCATCCTGGTTGAATCTTTCCGCTGAAAATAATCTCTGCCTCAGCCGTTCCGTTTGTTTTCAGTTGACTTGTGAATTTTACGGGGCTAAGCATTTGCGCTTGTGCAATTACCACGAGTATCAGTAATTGCAGCATAATTAACATTCTTTTCATCCTAATCTTTTTTGTTCTTATATTTGTGTGCAAAGTTACTAATTTTAATTGAAATAGTAACTATTTAGGACGAAAATTTGTTGAGAAGTTATTTAGGGGCAAGGAGTTATCGCTCTCCTTTCGGTCGCTAAGGAGTTAAGACGAGATATTTTCGCTACATTTGTCGTAACTCCTAAACTTCAGAAAGGGGTCTTCTTCAACTCTCCATGTTGTCATAAATCTTGTCGTATTCTTTCCTTAGGTGCGCTTTGTCCTCGATGATGTCGCGCAGCTGTTTTAGTTTCTTCTCGTTGGGAGAGTTGGGAATCCATAGTTTGATGTATCCATGCGTCGAGTATTTCTCGTCCATGTGGTGGGCGAAGAGTTCCCAAATCTGTTCTTTGTCTTTTCCCGGGTTGTTTTCCCTGGCATAGAGAATGGAACGCAGAAAGATTTCGTTGGTATCGATGTCGCGGTCGGCTTCCGCCACGATTTTTCCATAGATGCTCCTTGGCTGGCGGCTTGACGAAGCCCTGTGGTCTTCCACCGCCTCTTTCATAATCTTGATTTGGTCGTTGGTGAACCACTTTTTTAGTCTGGCATCTGCCATGAGAATCTTTCCACTCGTAAGGTGGTGGATTGCCCTTGGACCTATCATTCCGAGGTCGTGGTAAGCTGCGGTGACATACACCATGTTGATGTCAGCCCCCGTGATACGTGCCAGCTGCAAAGAGTTCTTTATCACCCTGTTGACGTGTCTTAAGCCATGGCTTTCTCCGAAAGTTGTGTATTTTGGAAGGATCTGCCTTTCCACGAATTCCATGATTTCCATGCTTACTTGTTGTATCATAGCTTATTTTCCTCCAATTAAACGTTTGCTGCAAAGCCCATGACAGTGGTCAGGAAAACTATTAGCCCAAAGATGAATATGTTGCGGGCTGTGCCTCCCAACACTATGTTGAGCTCCCTGCCGTGGTAGATGGACTTCATCTGTCGGTAGGTCGTTTGATGCATGATGGCATAGGCGGCATAGAGAGGAAGGGCGATGGTAGATGTGCCGAGCACGGTGGAATCGTAGACGCTTATTCCCAACATGATGGCGGTGGGAGCGTATCCCAGGAGCAAGTAGAGCCACAGTGCACTTCTTTCTCCCCATTTGTCGACGAGCTTGACAATGAGCGTCCGTTTCCCAGCCTTTCTGTCGTTGTCTCTGTCGCGGAAGTTGTTCACCACCAGGAGTGTGTCCACCACCAGTCCGCAGGAGATGGAGGCGAGTATGGCCTCTGTACTTATCGTTTTGTATCCCTCGGGCATGATGACATAATAGGTGCAGCAGACGGGTACGATGCCAAAGAACAGCAACACCAGAATGTCTCCCATGCCGTGGTAGCTGAATGTGGTGGTATAAAGAAAGCAGAAAGCCACGCAGGCTATGCCCACCCAAATCATGGCCGTTCCTCCGTAGAAGACAAGTGGAAGACCGATGGCGCTTCCCAAGAGTGTGGTCACGATAATACCTATTTTCATGGCACGTTCCGTTATCCATCCTTCCGCACATGCCCTTTTGGGGCCAAGTCTCGTCTCGTCGTCATTTCCTTTTTTAAAATCGAAATAATCATTCACGAAATTAGAGTCTATCTGCATCACCCATGCGAAGAGTATGCAAAGAATGGATGGTACAAGCACGATGCGAGGCTGCGCCGCATTGCCTTCAATTTCTATCAGATGGCAGTCGCGCATGGCGAAAGCGATGGCTATCAAGACGGGTACTGCCGCAGCCGACAGCGTCTTGGGACGTGCTGCCAAAAACCAAGCCTTTGTAGAATTTGTCGTAACCATCAATAGTTAATGTCGAGAGTTGAATGTTGTATGTTTAATATGTTAATTAAAGAAGTTCCAGCTGACTCCGAACCTGAACACGCTGCCATTGAGTGGATAATGAGGCACAAGAAAATAGTTCTTGTCGCCCGAACCCTTGTTGACATGAGTCATCATCACGAAGAAACGCGTGTGCTTGATGTGCACATTGGCGTATACGTTCACAATGGGGTAGTTGCCCACCTTCACGTTCTTGTCTCCGTTCCCTTGTACCGTATACTGGCTCAGTGCAGGCGAATAGTCTGGAGCCTCGTAGCTCGTAAAGTATCTCACGTCGGCACCAAGGTCGATGTTTAGTACCTTCACCACAGGGAACTTCAGATACAAGTTGCTGTATACGTTGAGGGCTGGCACAGGAATCACGTCTGTCTTACTTGAGTGCTGGTAGGTGATGACGTTCTCCCAGTTCAGAATGCCCCATCTCACGTCCTGGAATAACTGTGCAGTCAACAGGTTCACCGGACTGTTACTCTGCATAGCGGTCACGACCACTCCGGTACGTGCCGCTTGGTTGTTGTCTGTCATGTTGTAGCTCTGGCTCAGATAGGCATAGTTCTTTATCTCGTCCACAGCCACTCTGAACTTTGTCTTTGTCTTGTCAAACTTCAGCGTGCCCATTATTCGGGTATGGATAATCTTGTCGAGGTTGTTCTCCCACCAGAAGTGGCGGCCGTGGTATTTGCGGAAGTAGAACGAAGGAGTTTCTCTGTGGAAGAAAGCGCTTCCGATAACCGACAGCGTGTCGCCCAGGAACGGGATGTTCACGTCCACGTCGCCGTCTACTGCCAGTGTGCCGGCATCCTCGCCTGCCACACCAATCTCTGCCACGGCATTGTAGTGCAGTAGCTTGCCCTGTCGTTTGCTCAACTGTCCGCCCACGCTTACCGAGTGCTCGTTGTATTTCGTCACTCCTCCCTCGGTGTCGGGCAGTTCGAAGTGTCTCAGGTCGTAGCTCACAAAAGCCTTCAGCCCCGCCTTTGCCCATTTGCTGAATCCCTCCAAGGTAGCCAGAGCCAAGGTGTTCTTCATCTCCCAGTGCTTCGTGTTGTCGTAGATGGAGTCGCCCTGGTACTTACCCGCCGTGTAGTACTCGTTCAGGTAGTAGTCGGCGGGAGTCTGATAGGCGATATAGGTACGGCTGTAGTTGTCAAACTTCAAAGTGTGGATGAAGCTTGTCACCGGCACGTATTCGTTTTTCATCCATGCCGTGTCCTGTGCCGCTTTCTTTTCCTGTGCCATGATGCTGTCGGCTGCGCTCTTGCCGTTCACGGTGATGCGTTCGGTCGACTTCTTTTCCTTCTTGTCGGCTGCAGGCTCGTCGCCGGCAATCTTTGCGTCGTCAGGGCGTCCGGCATACTTTGGTGTCTTTCCGTAGGTGTCCTCGTCGAACTTCTTGCCCTCCTTGCGCGCCTTTTTTCGTGCATCTTCCTTGGCCTCCTCGTCGGCATTCTCCTTCTTCGAGGCCATGGCGAATTTTTTCGCCTTGATTTCCTCGTCGGTCATGCGCACCTTTCTGTTGAATCCCACGTTGTACCTGTGGTTGAAGAACACGTGTATGCTGTTGTTTCTGTTCCAGTTCTGCTGTAGCACGGTGGGAATCTCGTTCTCGGCATAAGTGTCGTCGAAGAGTTCTGGGTGCTTGACGTAGTCGTCGTTGGTTATGCCGCCGTTCTCCGCTGCTTTCTGGTGAAGGGTAGAGAACAGCAGGTGAGCCTGGTATCGGTCGCCCAGGTAGGAACTCCACATCGTGTACTTGAAGTGCGATGTGCTCTGGTTGTCATAGTAGCCTCGGCCATACTTGTAGTCAAATCTGAATCCCAAGCCCAATCTTTTGCCCGCATTCACGGCAAACATGGCCTTGAAGTCGTCCTCTCCGTTGGTGCGGTTGCCACAGCTGTTCAGCGTGACGTTGGTGATGGGCGAGTAGGTGTTGGTGAAGTGGAAATCGCTCACGGGGATGTCGATGCAGTCGAAAGGCTGGGCGAAGATGAACTGTCCCTGGTCCTGGCGTCGGTCGATGAAGATGCGGTTGATGCGTGGAGAGCCCAAATTACCCAAGGAATTATATTCTCCCCTCAGGCCTGAGGTGAACGGCGTGTTCATGTACATGTGCTGCATGGTGTCCACCTGCGCCTCCTGCTGGTCGCCGAAGCGCTCGTCTATGGTCCACACCTTCAGTCCCTTAGGAATCTCCTTGTCCGATCCCAAAGAGTCTGTTCTCGCATTTCTGTTGTCCACGGGCGCAAACATCGAGTCCTCGTTGTTGCTAAAATCGTTTTGTGCCACGACAGGTAATGTCGCGGCACAAAACAAAGATATCGTAAGGATTACTTTTCTTTTCTCCATCATTTTCTGAATAGTCGAATGCATACTTCGGCGATTTTCACCACTACGCCCACCAGCAGAACCATGTAGGCGGGTGTGTGTGTGTCCAGAGTGTACCACAGCGTGATGCCGATAATCACCAAAAGGATGAAAACTGTGTTCAGCTTGTTGCGCACTCTCAAGTTTGTAGGGTCGCTGTAGTCCAGCCTTTTATAGTGGTGATGAGGCTTCACGGCATAGCTTGGATTCTCCTGAACCTCTTCCTGTCGCAGCCCTTTTTCGTTGGTGGGGGTGCTGGTGTTTTCTCCTGTAGTCATTTCTTGTTGTTTTATTTAACCAATGTGGCTATCTCGTTGAAAATTTGGTCTTTTCTATCGATGGTCTTCTTGCGGAACTTTCCGAATATACGAGCCAGATCGTTCTTCTTCTTTGTCAAGGCTACCTTGTCGGTAATCACCTCTTCGGCGGGCAACTTGAATCCCGTCTGTCTACCTTCCTCATATATGTAGATGATATGGTTGATTGACAAACTCACCTTGCCGTCGGTTATCTTGGCGATGAGGTTGTATTTGCATTCCGTCCTGTCGAGCGAGATGAAAGAGCTGCTGAACACGAGCCATTCGTCCATGGTGTTGGCGATGATGTGCTCGTCTTTGTTCACCAAAGCCATACGGCTGGCCTTGCTGTCTTTGCCCTGTGTCAGTCCGCTCATGTAGTCGAACACCAAGTCATACAACTGGGCTGCGTTCTTGCCTGGGGCCTCAATCTCTGTGGTAAACTCAATCTTGCCCTCTTCGTCGGTGGTGATGGCGCCTTCCAGATATTTTGGGTCTTCCTTCAGCTTCACACCGTTTACCTGTGCGGCAGGCTTCGGCGTCTCCTTCTTAGTGGCTGTAGGAATTGCCCATCCCGAACTCTGTGAGGCTGTATTGTTCGTGGCAGGAGAGACTTTTTGAGTTGTCTTGGCGGCACCGTTGGCTTCAGCGTTCAGTCGTTCTGCCTCTGCCTTCAGACGAGCTGTCTCAGCTTCAGCTTCTTTTATCTGCTGTTGTATTTTCGCAGCCTTGGCTTTTGCCTCCTCTGCCGCCTTCTTCTTAGCTTCTTCCTCAGCCTTCTTGGCTGTTTCAGCCGCCTTCTTCTTAGCCTCGTCTTCGGCTTTCTTCTTAGTGGTCTCAGCTTTTTGCTTGGCTTCCTCTACAGCCTTCTTGGCTTCCTCAAGCTTCTTCTGTGCCTCCTCCAATTGCTGTTGAGGGGTCAAGACGCTTTGCGCTTGAATAGGCATCAAGAGCAAAAATAAAAGTATAGAAGTGAAAATTTTTTTCATGATGAATTCACCTTGGGTTTGCGGAAGATGAGGGATTCAAACCCCCGATACCCGGAAAAGGGGTATACCGGATTTCGAGTCCAGCGCATTCGGTCACTCTGCCAATCTTCCTTTATAGTAGAAATACAATTGCAAAAGTAATACTTTTTTCTTGTTCCACAAAATAAATGAGCTTTTTTAACACTACTTTGTCCATGGTAACTACTCTTGGGGAGACGGCGGTCTCCCTTTTTTTGTTATTTGTATTGCTGGTTGTGGATTTGCCTCCCGATGAGGTGCAGACAACCTTTCCGCTACGCTTCAAGAACATCTGCGCCTCATCGGGAGGGCTACTCTCTATATGTAAAACTGTGCACTTCTATCTTGAATGTTTAAAATTTTCTTACCCATATTTACTTACAAAATATTGTCTCA
>DJOI01000063.1:0-36399 GCA_002439605.1 Candidatus Segatella mututuai
CGTCGATACCGCAGCCTCGCTGGATCAACTGAGGGAATGAAACGTTAGTCATAATCATGCAATGTTGGTTATACGCAACAAAGGTAGCATGTTATTCCCAATTTACATTCGCTTTGGCGTGATTTTTTATCTCATGGATATTTCATATTGCTATATTATTTTATTGATAATCATAATCGGTGTCACAGCTATTACAATGAAGCCACTTTACTTCCACTTGTATCAACTTTTTCCCAGTTCCCTCACAATACTGGCAGTCCCATTTTTCTTTATTAATAATAGTATATCCTCTTCCATCACAATGATAGCACTTTTCCTTTCCTGGTTTCGTAACAATTTTACTACGAACAACCAAAGTTCCGCCACAATTAGAGCATGCTCGACCTTGAACCTTCTCCACATGACCATCCAAAACATTAGCATTTACACTTTGGTATGCAAAGAACATAAGCCCCAAAGCTACCATAAAAAATCCTTGCAAAAACTTTCTCATAGCAAATAAAGTGTTGCGCCTTACAGAACATCCCCAAATAGGCGATTAATAATTTTTCCTATAGATACTAAAAAAGACGTGGGAGTCTCTACTTCTCGTCCATCCCAAGTCTCAGGCTCTCGCATTGCCTACACTCAAAGGATAGACAACACAGATAGCCCACGCCATGACGCATTATAACATAAACCTTGAATAACACATATCATTGCTCTAAAAGCCACAACATGCCATTATTCGTCAGGATATAATACACCCTTCGTGGACGCTTCCAGTTGTCGCTCTCTTCTTGAGTGTAATCAAATTTGCGAGATTTGAGACTCAAAGATAACGTTCCGTAACGTCCTTTACCAGTAAACAACCCACTCACCCATACAAAAGGGCTAACTGAGTCGATGGCAAATTTAAGAATTATTTCCATAACTTCCAAACTTTTAGCGAAAAAAGTGATAAGAAAAGGCTACTTTTTCTGAAAGAGTGCTATCTTTACACGTAGAACAATTAAAATCTGTGACATCATGAAGCAACTCAACAAGAAATATAACGCAGAAGACAACTTGCTCGTCAAAGACCTGCGCTCCATCTCAAGGCACTTCTTTCGGAACAGTTTATTGCATAACTATACATTTAGCACCTTTTAAAAGCCTTTTTCGCGAATAAAGTTTGCAATTTCCATTCATTATGCTTACCTTTGTCATCATCTTATAACTAAAAGAAGAAAGGTATCGCAAATGGAACTGAAAGCAACTTTCCAAAAGGTGAAGACGGCGAGCAAGACTTTGGGCTTGCTGACCAACGAACAGCGTAATGAAATTCTACAGGCGGTGGCTGATGCCATCATCACCGATACTCCTGCACTCCTCGAAGCAAACTCAGAAGACTTGGCTAAGATGGACAAGGCGAACCCGCTCTACGACCGACTGCAACTCACGGAGCAACGACTTCAAGATATCGCAGCGGATATGCGACACGTCAGCACCCTGCCCTCGCCCCTCGGAAGAATCTTGAAAGACAAGACCCTCGACAATGGTTTGCACCTGCAAAGAGTAAGCGTTCCTTTCGGAGTCATCGGCATGATTTACGAGTCACGCCCTAATGTGACCTACGATGTTTTCTCCCTCTGCTTCAAGAGTGGAAATGCGTGCGTACTGAAAGGAAGCAAGGACGCAACTGCCTCTAACATAGCGGGTGTTGAACTTATCCACAGGGTGTTGAAAACTTACGGAGTCAACCCTGATGTGGTTACTCTCCTACCTGCCACCCACGAGGCAACGGGCGAGATGCTGAATGCCGTGGGCTACATCGACCTTTGCATTCCTCGTGGAGGCAAAAAGCTCATCAACTTCGTGCGCGACACCGCCAAGGTTCCTGTCATCGAGACGGGTGCCGGCGTGGTACATTGCTACTTCGACAAAGACGGCAATGTGGAGATGGGCAAGCGCATCATCACCAACGCCAAATGCAGAAGATGTAGCGTCTGCAACACGCTCGACACCCTCATCATACACGAACAGCGTTTGAACGACCTTCCAACGCTATGCGAAGACCTTGCGAAGCGTGAGGTAAAAATCCATGCCGATGCCAAGGCTTACGAAGCTTTGAAGGGGCACTATCCTGACACCTTATTACATAGAGCTGAGGAAAGTGAACAAAAGATGAGAGAAGACAACACGCTTACAGGGGATTGCAAATCCAACGATTCTGCCACCAAGAGCATTTGGTTTACAGAATGGATGAGCATGCAACTTGCCATCAAGACCGTGGCTTCAGTAGACGAGGCGCTCGACCATATCGCCACTTATGGCAGTGGACATAGCGAGAGTATCGTATCTGATAATCCGAAAGCCCAGAAGAAGTTCGAAGCTTTGGTAGATGCCGCTTGCGTCTATGTCAACGCTCCTACCTGTTTCACCGACGGCTCACAGTTCGGACTCGGAGCAGAGATTGGCATCAGCACACAAAAATTAGGAGCTCGCGGCCCAATGGCATTGGAGGAAATCACTACCTACAAGTGGTTGATTACAGGAAATGGACAGATTCGTAAGTAAGTGAAGAACGAAGAGTGAAGAGTGAAGAATCCAATAGCCTCGATTGCGATTGTCTTAACTCTTTTAACTCCTTAACTTCTTTAACTCCTCAATATAATAATATAAAAAATACATAACAATGAAGACATTCTTTAATGTGGAAGACCTTGGCGACTTGAAAGCTGCGCTCGCCGAGGCACAGGAAGTGAAAGCAAACCGTTTCGGTTATCAAGAGTTGGGCAAGAACAAAACCTTGCTGATGATATTCTTCAACAATAGTCTTCGTACTCGACTCAGCACCCAGAAGGCTGCCATGAACCTGGGTATGAACGTCATCGTGCTCGACGTGAACGCTGGTGCATGGAAGTTGGAGACAGAGCGCGGTGTCATCATGGATGGCGACAAGAGCGAGCACCTCTTGGAGGCCATCCCTGTGATGGGAAGTTTCTGCGACCTCATCGGCGTGCGTAGCTTCGCAGGCTTGAAAGACCGTGACTACGACTATGCCGAGACCATCGTCAACCAATTCGTAAAATACAGCGGTCGCCCTGTGTTCGCCATGGAAACTGCTACCGTTCACCCTCTCCAGGCATTCGCCGACCTCATCACCATCGAGGAGCACAAGAAGGTGGCTCGTCCTAAGGTAGTCCTCTCATGGGCTCCTCATTGCCGCGCCTTGCCTCAGGCAGTGCCTAACTCATTCGCACAGTGGATGAACGCAGCCGATGTTGACTTCGTGGTAACTCACCCAGAAGGCTACGAACTTGACCCTAAGTTCGTAGGCAACGCCAAGGTGGAGTACAATCAGAAGAAGGCACTCGAAGGGGCTGACTTCGTATATGCCAAGAACTGGAGTTGCCCTGGTGTGAAAGACCCAGCGCAATACGGACAGATATTGAGCAAGGACATGAGCTGGACCATTGACGAGGAACACATGAGTTGGACCAACAATGGTTGCTTCATGCACTGTCTGCCAGTTCGCCGTGGCTTGATCGTTACCGATGATGTCATCGAGAGCAAGAACAGTTTGGTTATTCCAGAGGCAGCCAACCGTGAAATTTCAGCCGAGGTAGTCATCAAGCGCATGTTGGAATCATTGTAAGCATCCTCAGAAGTAGGTATTATGACATAAAAAGTCCATCTTGTTTTCTCTTTTCTTTTTTTTTGCATTATCTTTGCAAAAAGTTTGCATGATCTTACATCATAAAAGAAAGAACAAGATGGACAATTATATAATCTTATCAGCAGAGAAAAAAGGCTCTTTCCGCGAGCGTCTCTGCTTTCTATATCTCAAGCTTAGAAACCATCTCGACTTGGAGGAGCTAAGCCATCATCGCACCCTGCAGTATTGCAAGGTGTTTCTCAGCGACTCCCAGAATCAGATAAAAGACCTTGAGAATTCTCAGCTCTATCGGGAAGTTCTTTCTCATACAGCATGCAGCATTGTGGAGCAAGCACCTTTGGATGGTAGCAAGATTGCCTTATTAGCGAAGACATCCGACAGCACTGCCCCATTCATCTTTCAGAGTCTACGACTCACTGAAGAGGAAGCCCGAGGGCTCGACTCTTATCAACAGACCTCCCTGCTCTTTGAGAAATATCTCGACTCCATAAAAGGAAAAGACCTGACCATGGAGCGAAATCTTGTACGCACATGGATTTACGTAACCCATATTGATGTCAACTATCAGGGAGTAGTGGAAGCTCGCAATGACATCTTCCGTCAGCATGGTCTTACAGCCGACACGCATTATATTGCCAGTACTGGCATCGGAGGAGCAACATCTGTAAGACATGCTTCGGTAGCTATCGATTTCCTAACCTATCCCGACATCAAGGAGGAAGACAAGAAATACCTTCAGGCTCTCGACCACCTGAATCCTACCCATGAGTATGGGGTTGCCTTCGAAAGAGGAACCCGCCTCACCCTTCCAGACTATCCACATGCACCAGAAGCCAAGGAGTCATACAAACATCAGTACTTCATCTCGGGCACCGCAAGCATCGACAAAAAAGGAGAAGTAGTTTACAAGGGTGACGTGCTGAGGCAGACGGGCAGGCTCTTGGAGAACATAGGAGCCTTGCTGAAAGATGGCGAAGCCACTATGCGCGACATCAAATACTTTATCATCTACCTGCGCGACATCTCCGACTACGACAGTGTAGAGGCTTTGATGCGACAGTTGTACCCACAAATACCCCACATCATCGTGGAGGCAAGAGTATGCCGACCGGGATGGCTGATAGAAATGGAGTGCATTGCCGAAAAAACATGAGATTATTCGTTTGTTTCTTGATTATTTTGTGTACTTTTGCAAGAGTAACAAAATAAACAAGGAAAAGACGATGAACAGTCCTAAAGAACTATTAACCAGATTTGGATCCTGTACCCTTCTCCTGCTCTGGGCAATGGCATGGTTTGCCTTCTTTCAGGGGTGGTATCACTATCATTTCTTCTATCAAGAGCAGAACCAGTTGTTTCTGAATTCATGGAGTTATCTCTGCACTTATTTCAACAAGCCAGCCTGGCTTGCCTGCATGTTGGGTGATTGCCTCACCCAGTTCTATTACTACCTGTATGCTGGTCCATCCATCCTCTGTGCTACTTTATTCATGTTAGGCATCATCTGCAAACAGGCGGCGCGCGCAGCCGGCATCTCCAAGCAATGGATAGCCACAGCCTTTGCCATGACCGTGATGACCATAGAGGCTATCTTCTGTTTCCATTACAACTACCGCCTGTCAAGTCTGCTGGCTGTCATTGGCGGCGCCACCGCATTCTGGCTAAGCACTCTGCTCATCCGTCGCATCAACAAGCATTTCCAATGGCTTTCTGCCATCATGATATTCCTCACAACCACTCTCACGTTCTGGTTGTTTGGATGCGGCATCTGGATGTATTCCCTCCTCATTGTCATGGGATGGTTGATTCACACCAAAGAAGCCAACAACTATCTACATCTTGGCATCCTGGCCTTCACCCTGCTTCTTATTTCCCTCGGCAAGAGAGTATATTTTCTACCTTTTGACTCGCTGTACAGTTATCCCGGCATCGGAAAACTCGGCATGCCACAAATGGACCTTGAGAAAACATTTGCCGTAGACGACGAATACTATTTTGGCAACTACGGGAAACTGACAAAAATGGTAGAAGCAGATCCTAAACCCAACCTATACATGAAGTTCTACTACAATCTGGTGATGGCACAGCAAGGAAAGTTGCCCGACAAACTTCTCGCCTTCAGCAATAACTATTTAGGTACATTTGAGAAAATCGGTCCAAGCACCCCTACCCTCACCATCAAGACTATCAACGAACTGTATTGGATATTGGGCGACATGACCTTTGCCGAACGTGCCACCATATTGGGAGCCGTCAACTCGCCCAACAACCGCAACATACGCATGATGAAAAGGCTGGCAGAAATAAACATCGTCAGTGGTGAATGGAATGCAGCCCGAAAATACCTGCGCATCTTGCAAAAGACATTCGTATGGCGCACATGGGCAGAGAATCTCATGACAGCCATCGACCATCCCGAAGGCGAATACCAAGGACTACTGAAGGCGTATCAGGAGAAAGCCAACCTCACCAACCTGACCGATACCATCAGGCTGAGCGACAACACTTACACCATCATGCAGGAACTGTTGGAGAGTAATTGCGAGAACCATATTGCCCTCGACTATCTGTTGTGCAGCAGCCTTCTGCTCAAGGATATGGATACCTTCAAAAGAGATTACGACCGTTTCTGCTATCGCATGGAGAATCCTCCCTATCAGACAAAGCTATATCAGGAAGCCCTCATGATTTATCTTGCAGGCACCCATGCACCGCAGACAGAATGGACAAAATACATCCATCGAACAGACCTGCTCGAACGCTTCCTGCAATACAACAAACAAAGAGGAAATGCTACTTTTGCCGACACCTACTGGTACTACTTCGACAATGCAGAGGCTCCAAAACTCACAAAATAAGACATCATGAACAAATTATTCCATCTCATATACAACACCCTTCTGACGGGTGCCATAACATCATCACTGCTTTTAGCTTCCTGCAGCGTAACCCACGAGAATGCCCGACAAGCAGACAGGCTTCCAGCCATCTATCCTGACTATACCGACATCACAATACCTGTCAACATAGCACCACTCAATTTCTTGGTTCGCGACAGGAATGTGGCACATGTAGAAGTCATCGCCTCCTATGAGGATGGAACTTCTTCTCCGGTTGAACTACAAGAAAGAAATATCTCCGCCACATCAAACGACAACTGCATACAGTTTGACATGGATGAGTGGAAAGACTTTCTACAGAAAGCATCGGGCAAGAAAGTAAACGTACAGGTATATACAAGCGACAAAGACAAGAACTGGACTGCATACCGACCTTTCTCATGGGCCATTACTTCCGACAGCATAGATCCATATCTCACCTATCGCCTGATAGAGCCCGACTATGAAGTTTGGAACAAACTACAAATCAAGCAGCGGTGCATTGAGAACTGGGACGAGAAGATACTCGCCGACCACAACCTGCAAGAGAACCGCTGCATGAACTGTCACGCCTTAGGCAACCAAGACCCGAACCTGAGCATGGTATATATAAGAGGTGAGAACGGAGGTGCCATCCTCAACCGCAACGGCAAGTTGCGCAAACTCAACATCAAGACAGACGACATGATATCATCGAGCGTATATTATGGTTTCAGCCCATCGGGCAAGTACATCACCTTCTCCACCAACATCATCATCCCTGCTTTCCATGCCAATCCCGACAAACGTCTGGAAGTATATGACACGAAGAGCGATGTATACGTGGCTGACCTCGACAACAACCATATCATTTCCTCGCCATTGACAAGCGACAGCACCCAACTGGAGACATTCCCCACTTTCTCGCCCGACGGCAAATATATCTACTATTGTGTAGCCGACCGAAAAGGATTGCAAACGGAGAACCTGAAAGGATTGCATTATAACCTCGTTAGGATGCCATTCGAAGAAAAGACGGGAACGTTCGGCACAAAGGTAGACACCCTCTACAAGGCACGTTCCGTTTGCCATCCCAAGATTAGTCCCAATGGCAAGTATTGCCTATTCACCGTTGCCGACTATGGCACATTTCCGATTTGGCATCCGGAGGCAGACCTCTGCATGTTAGACCTACAGACGGGCAAGGTGGACAGCCTCAGCATTGTGAACAGTAAGAAGAGCGACACTTATCACAGTTGGTCGCATACGAGCCGCTGGTTTGTCTTCGCCAGCAAGCGCGACGATGGGCTCTACGGTAAGCCCTACTTTTGCTACATCGACCGACAAGGCAAGGCCCACAAGCCTTTCGTGTTGCCACAGAAGAGTCCTACGTTCTATGACAACTGCCTGAAGAGTTTCAATATCCCAGAACTGAGCCGTGGCGCCGTACCCTTCGATGCCATCGACATCGAGAATGTGATGAAGCAACCAGCGGAGAAATTCAAATAATATGTATCAAATCCACCAAATATCTCATAAAACCAAGAATCCCCCGAAAGTCTCTACTACAAGCTTTCGGGGGATTTTATAGTATATATCATGCTATTGAATTCTTCACTCTTCGTTCTTCACTCTTCACTTAAATACACTCTTCACTTCACTTTCGTCGGTATCCTCTTGTCGCTCATGATTTCGTTTCCTGCCGCACGGGCATCCAGTTTCACTGGCTTCGACGTGAAATCAGGGGTATTATAGGAATCCAGCAACTCGTCATAGTATCCCTTCGGATTGCGCTGTGGCAGGAGGAACGGCTTGCTCACGTTGCCTTTGTCGTCGATGCAGGCAAGATAAAGACGAGTATAGAGTCCATCGCCACGGCGAGAGGTGAAGACAAACCAGTGGGAGCCGAGACTCCAGTTGTGCCAACTATCCGTATTGTTGCTATTGGCTGCGGTCAACGGCTTTGCCTGTCCGGTGTGAAGATCAAACAGCCAGTTGTCGGCTTCCTTGTGCCAGATAGGGAAACAACCATAATCGCTCATCGTAAACATAAGATACCTTCCATCGTAAGATGGACGAGGATGTGTGGCACTCTTGCCCATCGCTCTTGCATTGAAGATAGTATCCACCTTGTTGCCAAACTTTCCCGTCACGGGGTTGAAGGCTATCTTGCAGATGTTATACTTGATGTCCTTGTATCCACTTGGAATAGGCTCTGCGGTGGAAGAACAGAAGTACATTGTCTTGCCATCAGGCGAAAAGACTGGATAAGTCTCGTAATGGTCCTTCGTCATCAAGAGCGTATCGAGAATCAACTCATTGGTATCGGGCTGATAGACGAAGACATCGGAAGCCTGGTCGAACACCTCGATGCGCTCACTTCGGATGGCATGGAAACTCTGATGCGTCTGGTTGGTGCTATAGGCGCAATACTTGCCCGATGGATGCCAGTAAGGATAAACCATCGAGCCATGCAGCGAGTCGTTCTTTGCCTTGAGCCACTCTCGCTTGCCACCACGCACAATCAATGTGGCACCATGGTCGCCACGCACATGGAAGGTAAACTGGTCGGAATTGGTCCTGTTTGCCGTATGGCAGTTGAGGCAAGCCCCTGGAGCAGCCGTATTCTCCAAGATAGGAGTCTCGTCGAAGTTGCTCAGGTTGCGCTGGTAAAGTCCCATCTTGCCATACACCTCATAGCCCGGAGCAATGCGGCGATAAGTCAAGCCCCAATCCTTCAGCTCGTATGGGCTGACATAGATGTCGAAGTCCTTGTATTGCGTCCACTTGTCATCCTTCTCCGCGCTCACCGTTATCGAAAGTTTACCGCCCTTGTTTTGAGCCAAAAGGTTGTGCCACTCGTCGACATCAAAGTCGGCATAATCACCATTGCAATGCAGTTCACCTGTCTTCGAGCCTCTCACTACGACATCCATAGTTTCTATTCCATCATCCTCCATATTGAAACCGAGCGGAGCGATATTGGCAGGGATGGTTACACCAGTATAGTCAGGAAATATCTTAGGTGTTTGGTTCACCTGCGTGGCATTCTCTGGTGTAGAACTGCAAGAAGTCAGTCCAAAGGACATCAAGCAAGCAGCCCCCATCATCAGAGCCCCCACGAAATATCTTGTTATCTTCATCATTTTATCCAATATATCAAAGTACCTTCTGAAAAGTCAGCAAGTCTGCCAACTTAACATTTAACATTAATAGATAGTCTTTTTCTCTTCCTTCTTAGCTTCTGCCTTGCCTTGTATCACCATATAATGCCAAGCATTGGTAACGTATGGTTGCCGACCGAGCTGAGGATCCTTCGGATTCTGCATGTATAGCTGGATGAAATTGAGCGTATTGTTAACCGTCTGGGCATCCACGCTATAAGGAATGCTGCGAGGGTCGCTATGCGTCTTCATCCAGTTGCCGATGAGAATCTCCTGGAAGGAACGAGGGATATGGTCGTAGCCCACGAATCTGCCCAAAGGATAATACTCCATGAACTTATCCATGTTGCGCTGCAAGAGTTCGTAGCAGACCAAGTATTCGTAAGCCATCTTGTTCGTCTTGTCGTTGAGAAAGAGGATACCCAACATCTGATCCATCTCACGATCGCTGAAGAGGAAGTCTTGCTTCTTCTCACGATATTTTCTCAACTTTCCATAGATAGGATGACGGTTGATAGCCTTCTCATTACCCAGCAAAGCCATAGTCTGTTCCGCCCATTTGCGATAGAAGAGCGTATTCTCCAAACGACGAAGCAACTTAGCCGCCACCTTGTAATTGCCATTAATCAACTCGCACTCGGCGATGCGACGAGTCAATCGACTGCTCTTGCGATAATTAGGTATCGCCTCCTGCGCCTCGAACATATATCGCTCGGCATCGTTCACCATGCCCAGGCGATAGAATATCTCGGAGGTAGATACTGGCAATATCATATCACGTGTAAAGGTAGGTATCAATCCTTCTTCACCATTCTGATAGAAATCAAAGAGGCGGTCGGCGAGTTGCCCCGTCTGGCTCAACGCTAAGTTTACGCAAGATACGCCTAAAGGTGTGGAAGCAGATTCCTTCTCCGCCTTCTTGATAATCTTGTTCCACTGCTCCGTGCGTACCAAGAAATCATAGTTTATTAGCTCATAGGTCTGCTCATCAAACGAAGCCTTGATTCCAAATATAGAGGCTACTATCACAACTACATAAGATACAGCCATCACCCACTTGGATTGCTGCAACTTCTGTAATGTAGCATTCGATGTCGAAATCATTCCCAAGAACGGAACGGCCACCGCCAATGCCATCACTACATATAGCATCAGATACGTTCCCCCAGGATAACGATAGTAATTGAGCCCAGAGAAGATGCGAGAAAGCGGATATTGTAAGGTTTGCGTAGTGATCAATATCCACGCTATCGTCAGTACCCCGATGCCTGCGGAATATCCCACAGCAGAAAGCAAGTTACCTTTCCTCTGACCTCTTAGCATCGTATCGCCTATCAGCAAGGCGGCATAGACATACACTACAGGTCCGAGGCACCAATACACCAAGGCTGCGCTCACCAATTCGAACACCACCTTGACCAGTCGGTTATGAAATCGATTGTGAATCCATCCCATCACCAAAGCCCCAAGGAGTGCCACGACAAAGGAGAGGAGTACATTCTGGTCGCCCATCGTACACCACAAGGTTATGCTCGGCACGAAACTTAGCAGGTATCCCGGGAAATCATGCTTGGTGCCATATTGCCGCATCAATGCCCACACCGTTCGTTGGATGCCTACAAGCAACAAGGCGATGATGATGCCGCCCACGACTGGCATGTAATAAAACTGCACGAGGAATTCGCTCACGTAGTCGGCAAGACCACCTGGCAGCATAATGCGCTCCAGGAAATAATCGCCATCGAAGAGGAACATCTGATATTGTTCTTGATAGCAGAGTCCGCTCACATACGGAACCGCCCAAAACACCGTCACCGCCACTCCGAAGAGCAGAGACAACAGGAGTTTCCAGTATATGGTTATCTGTTTCATCGTTTGGTCTGTAGTTTATATTCTTAGTTCGTTTCTTTTGCGGCAAGGAAATAGATAGGAGCGTTAGCGACACCCTTCTTAACAAGCAGTCCTTTCTCGGTGAAAGTTCTCAACCATTTCAAGGCAGTCTGCTGGCGAAGGTGGAAATGGAACTCCAGGTCTCTTCGACAGATATAGCCATTCTCATGGATGAAAGCCCCAATTTTATCCCATAATTGCTTCTCGGTATATTGCTTGGACTTAGAGGTATAACGAGAACGTTCGAAATGGAGATTTCTGCCCACTTCGGTGAGCAATTCAGCCGTAGGCTTGAAGTTGATGTTGCGCAGCCGGATATCGTTTCCCGTCACCTTGTCCATGCTTCTGCCCTCAGGTAGTTCTGGTGTCACGGAAAGCGAGAGATAGCCCACTTCGGGGATATAGAACCGAGCACCCTGCTTAAGTTCGGTCACTATCAAGTCGTGCAAGGCTGCCATTACAGCCTGTACATCGCCTCTTGTTAGCGAGCAAGCCTGTTCTATATGCTGTTCTATCTGCTTAGGGGTCATTGGCTCGTGGTCTTTCAGGCGCACGTACTTTCTTTCTTCTCCATTGCCTTGGGCATTATGGATGGAATGAATCTCATACTTTATAGCCATAGTTTAGTGTTTTTAATTATGCTAAAAAAGCCCAACTATATGCCGTGCGCCATCTGAAGCATGCGCTCGCACCATTTGGCGCACGCATTCACACCAAATGAAGCACGTGCGTGCGCCGTATGGTGTGAGCCGCCAAGTTGCACTTGTTTATACGCATACAAAGGTACTATAAAATCTTGTAACCGCCAAATATTTACGCAACTCTTTAGCTATCAAGCAAGAAAAAGCCCCGACTGCGAAACGACAGCCGAGGCTTAGCCTTATTTATTCTTATAATCACAACAATTATTCATTTTCGCCATGATTATCTATGTTTCTTCTTCCATTATTTACAAATATCGAAACAACCGTAATTAAAGATGCGCCGCCAAAGAATGAAGCAAACCACGGATGGTCAAGATATAGCATGAAAGCAGCAACAGCCATCATCACCAACAAAGAACAAAACGCAAAACTCATTCCTAAGATATTGATTTTAGTAATTCTTTTATCAGCATTACCTAACAACCTTAAACGTTCTTCATCCATTTGATGCCTATGTTTCTGCTCTTTTTGCGAAGTCTCTAACAAAAACTTGACGATTTCAGGATTCACTTTTGCATAAGCTTCCAACTCTGTTGGCGATGGCAAAGCTAAATCATCAACGGTTAGAGTACGTTCTATTTGCTTACCGACTCCATTTTCTAAGGATACTTCGGTCTCTTTTTGTTTCAACGACTGCTTAGCCATGTTTCAACGTTAGTTTCTGATATGACACATGTATATCTCCATATATGTTACGAAGATCATTGTTTAAATTAATTCGATCATCTAATGGAGAAGATTTTTTAAGCATTTGGCTTCTTAGTTGTTCCATTCCTTTAGAACTGCTCAAATAGCGTCCATGCGATGCTTCGCAAAAGACACTCAAGCCATTACGTATAAAGTAAAAGAGTTTTTTGATTACATTCATATTGCACCTCCTCGTTAATAATCTATTCAAGTGCAAATATACGACAATTATTTTTAACCACCAAAAGTTTTGGCAACTCTTTAACTATCAAGCAAGAAAAAGCCCCGACCGCGGAATGACAGCCGAGGCTTAGTCTTATTTATATTATTTCCCATTTTTTAATGTAACTTTAGGACGCTCATCGGAGAAAATTTGATTTCGAGTCTCACGGATATCCAGCTGAACTTTCGTCTTGGTGAAATCTGGCACATTGTAGGCATCAAACAAGCCATAATAATACTTCCATGGATTTCGCTGAGGAAGCAAGAAAGGCTTGGTGGCTTTGCCCTTATCATCAATGCTGGAAATGTAGAGTTTAGTATAGTTGCCATCGCCACGCTTGCTGGCGAAAACAAACCAATGGGAATTGCTACTCCAGTTATGATAACTTTCCGACATGCCGCTATTCACTGCCGTCAACGGATACGTCTGACGAGTTTTTAAGTTCATCATCCAGAGGTCGGCATCGGGCTGCACAATCGGGAAGTTGCTACGACTACATCGGGTGTACATCAGCCACTTACCATCATACGAAGGGCGAGCCAATACATAACTCATATTTGCCTTTGAACCATTCAACAGCGTATCGACTTTCTCACCAAACTTACCCGTCTTGGCATCGAAAGGAATGCTCACCAAGGAGCATTTCACCTTCAAATACTCTGCTGGTACATTACAAGCCTTGGAGGTACTATAGTACAAAGTCTTACCATCGGCACTGAAGGCAGGGAATATCTCCAACCAGTCGGGAGTCATCAGCTTTTCATCGGTCACCAATTGGTTGTTTCGAGTATCCAGTACCACGATATTACTGAAATCGTGATACACCTCGATTGGTTTATATCTTCCAACAAAAAAACACTGGTGTACGGCATTGGCAGCATAAGCCACATAGTTACCATCAGGATGCCAATAAGCATAGCTGCCAGCAGACTTGGTCGAATCGGTCTTGGTATCTATCCATTGTTGTTTGCCATTCTTCATGATAAGCGTACCTCCGCCCTCTCCACGTATCTGCGCCGTTACTTGCTTAGGGTCGGTACGATTGGCTGTATGACAATTGAAGCATCTGCCAGGCAGAGCCGTCTCTGTCATGATAGGCGTTTCATCGAAAGTATGGATGTCTCGCTGATAGATGCCGATGTCACCGCCTACCTCATAACCTGGGGCGATGCGGCGATAAGTCAAGCCATAATCATCCAAACGGTAAGGACTCACCTTCATCGTGAAGTCCTTGTATTGCTTCCATTCGCCATCCTTACGGGTACAAACAGTAAAGGAGATGCTACCGCCCATATTCTGCTCGGTCAGTCGATGCCATTCATCCACATCAAAGTCAGCCCATTCGCCACTTGTATGGATTTCACCGCCTTTGCTTCCTTTCGCTACGACATCAACCACATCGGCGGTATCGCCCTTGATGTTGAAATTCATCGGGGCAATATTGGCGGGAATGGTAACACCTATATAATCGGGATAAATACGAGGATAACGATTCACCATCGTGGGATTATCAACCGATGGAGAGCAGGAGACAAGACTAAGAAAGAACAGAGAGAAGACGCCCCCTGTCATCTTGCCCCACACATTGTTTCTATCAAATAAAATCTTTTTCATTCTTCGCCTCCTTTCTGTTGGCTCATCATTCGTTTCACATACTCTGCGTATGGAGAGCCAGGCACATTACCCTTGTTTTGGATGCACTTAAGGGCATCTTGATAGCCGTATGGTATTTGCATATAGCCACCATACTGCTGCACCCAACTGCCATAGCGTATGAATCCCTGTATGTCTCCCTTCAAGAGCATCTGCCCCATAAAATAGTCAAGAGCCATCTTGTTATCGGGATTGTTGATGAAGAGCAAGCCCATCATCTTATCGATTTCGTCATAGCTATAAATCATCTCCGTCTTGAATCGCATTCTTCTTGACCTCCCCAAGTCTGGGTCATGAGCAATGGCGGTTTCATTTCCAAGTAAAACTTCAGCCTTTTCTGCCCAACCTGCATAAAATAGCGAGTGCTTCAATAGGTCGATGTTCTTTCGAGCTATGCTGTATTTCCCATTCACTATCTGGCATTCCGTGATGCGCTTCATCAACCGACCGCTCATTTTGCCATTGAGTATGGAAGCTTGCAGGTCGGTAGCGTAACGAAGGGCCGAGTTCACCAAGCCCAACCGCCAAAAGGCCTCCATCGTAGGATACATCGCCATATTGTCACGGCTGCGAGGTGCCAAGAGTGCATCCTCGCCACTCTGGTAGAACGTAAACATACGGTCCGCCAACTGGCGAGTCTCTGCCAAGGCGAGATTTACACAGTTGCTGGCATAAGATACTTGCACCTGGTTTTTCTCTGCATCGCTGATAAGTTCGCTCCACTTACCATTCCGCACCTGCTCATTCATCTTCAGCAGGGCATACAAGTCCTTGTCGTATCCCCAGTTCTTGCCAGGGTATCGCATTGGCACACGGTAGTAATTAACGCCCACCATCACCGACATCAACGGATACTGCACCATGAGGGTGCTGTAGCATACCAACTGAACCGCCAAGAAATAGAGTATCGTCAAAGGATAAGAAACGGCAGCAGAAGGAAGCTTGCCTTTTCTTACCTTGCATAAGAAAAATGCCGTGCGGAGGAAGACATAGAGCCAAGTAGCTCCACCACCTATCAGCCAAAATAGAATGGGAATCAAGATGATGTCGGAAAAAGCTACCTTTGCCCCCCAATTCTTGGTAGATAAGTTCATCAACCATACCATCAACAACGAAATCGTCAATGCCACAAGAAACGATAGCAGGACTTCGATGTCCCCCATGACCGCCAAAAGTAAAGCAGCAGGAACAACGGCAACGACTGACCAATACCACTTCAACGGCTTTTCCGTATAACTCCGCATCACTCGATAAGTTAGCACGTAGAAAGCCATGAAGAGGCAAGCCAATATCAAAGCCCCGATGATTGGATAGAAATAAAACTGCACCAAGAACTCGCTGATATAATCAGCCAAGCCACCAGCCACACTTAGGTCATGCAAGAAATAATCCGCTGTCCAAAGGAACAACTGGTTTTGTTCTTGGTAACAAATGGCTTGTGGATAACCGCAATACCAAAAGAGGAAGATGCACAGACCCAACAAGATGACCAGTGCTGTTCTTCCATATATAGAGAATATCTTTTTCATCAACTTTATAAATAGGTATAGATGCCTACAAGCAGCCTGCGCCTCACTTAGCAGAAGGGTACATTCTCAAGAGGAAGTCCTTGAAAACGCCATTTGGCTGACGCTTGGTAAAACCTTGATTAAAATCTCTCAAAGCCTTTTGAATCTCCTTACCTTTGGTCATCAGAATATCATTGGAACCAGCAGTACGTGCTTGCATTCTCAACTGATTATATTCGGAATTAAACTTCATCATCTGGTCTTTCCAGACCTGCAAGGAATCGTTTTGTGGAGTACCTTCTGAAACACTGTTGGCACCGATAGTCACCTTTACATCGCCTGGTTCTGTGACCACGAGTAAATCCTGCACACCGTCACGATAATGGTAATCCACACGAATCACCTTCATCTCAAGCGTGTCGACAGTAAACTCGAACTTGCCATTCTTGATGACAACAGAGTCAACATGAGCAGCGTCTTGCAGCCCAAACATAGGAACGAGAAATATCTTCTTTCCATCCCATCGATTCGACTCCATCGTTCCTAAGATTCGACAAGTTTGCTTAGTGGTAACTTCGCATCCAGCCATTACCACCATGTTAGTTACGGTCATCAGTCCGAAGGCTAAAATTGCAATAATCTTTTTCATTATATCTGGTTCCTCAGTTATACTTTCTTTTTGATGTTAGCTGACACAAAAGTACTATAAATATTCGTAACTGCCAAATATTTACACAACTCTTTAGTTATCAAGTAAAAAAGCCTCGACTGCAATCACGACAGCCGAGGCTTAGCCTTATTTATACTATAATCACAACGATTACCTAAAGCATCTACTTCTTTGCCTTGAAAGCCCACCAAGTTGCTTCACCCCAGCCAGCAGTACCATCAGCGGCATAAATCAACTTCAAATGGTTTGCATCCAACTGCATGATTTCAAAATCGGTAGGTTTCTCACCTCCACCATTAATCTTGAATGGGAAGAGGATAGAACCTGCATCTGTGTGGAGATTACCTAATGCCCACTTTGCCTGAGAGCCATCAACTGAAGCTATGGTGCGCTCACCCATACCCCAATTCTGAATCTCATACTTGCCTTGGCGAATCTGCTTGCCTGAGCCATCGTAAGATGTAACTGTCGCAGTCTTCCAATCGAAGGTCATATAAGCACTAGGATCTTCCTCGCCTGTGGCAACACCTGTATCAGAATGATTTAATTGACCAGACAAGTCTGCTGGAGCACAGCCCCACCATATACCATTGCCATCATTACAGAAAGAATCACCATCACCAGGGGCATAACCTAAGTTACCCCAAGCACCCTTGTCTGAGCGCCAATCAGTATCCCAAGTCCAAGCCTTTGTATCGAAGCCATTCAAAGCAGCCTCCGCATCAGAATTACTCTTGAAAGCCCACCAAGTTGCTTCACCCCAACCAGCAGTACCATCAGCGGCATAAATTAACTTCAAGTGATTTGCATCCAGCTGCATGATTTCAAACTTAGTAGGCATATATCCTTTTCCGTTAATCTGGAATGGGAAGAGGATTGCACCTTCTGTAGTATTCAATGTACCATAAGACCAATTTGCCTGACTTCCATCGATAGAGGCCTTGTCTCTCTGGCCTGTCCAGCCTTCAACAGAATACTTACCCTTGCGAATCTGGTTACCACCACCATCGTAAGTTATGATGTTACCATCATCATAGAATTCCATATAAGCATTAGGATCTTCTTCACCTGTAGCCTGACCTGTATTAGAGTGATTTAACTGTCCTGTCAAATCAGCTGGAGGACAGCCCCACCAAATTCCATTGCCATCATTACAGAAAGAGTCACCATCACCAGGAGCATAACCTAAATTACCCCAAGCACCGCCATCTTCACGAAACTCAGTATCCCATTTCCAAACTTTCTTACCATAGGCATCGGAAGCCAGCAAGCGCATTTCCGGTGTCAACTCTGAAGGAACATAAACCTTAGCTGTCTTTTCTGCCGTAACAGTTGTTCCATCAAAGTTCAATGTTTCGATATAGAACTTTTGGTTAGCAGGATTACCACGCTTAGGAACTATCTTAAACTTACCATTAGGCACACCTGATACAAGAACATTTTTATTGCCCTCGTCATCAAGTTGATAAATGGAAACTACTCTCGAAGGTGATGTAAAGAACGTAAAATAATTACCATCAGGAGCCTCGGTCGTATATTCCTCGTCACCATACTGAGTGAAAGAGAAACCATCCTGCAATTGTTCTGCGGTAAGGCTATTACCTGGTACGCTCACATCATCCTTTGATGGATCACATGCTGTAAGCAAACCTGCAGCCATCACCATGAATAATATTGATTTTTTCATTGTAATTCATTTTTAAGATTCAACATTGTTGCTTACCAACCAGTGTACTCTGCATCAGCAGCAGTCCATCCATCGTTCTGTACTACAATACCAAGAGCCACCTGGGTTTCCGGCATCTTTTGGAAACCAGCTGTAGCATTGTAACGGGCTACGTAACCACCATTGTGAGCCGTATTTGTAGAAGCATTTCCGCAATAGTAAACAGGCTGGTTTTCTTGCTTAGCCAAAGCTACCTGTGCAATATGCCAACGACGGATGTCATTCCATCGGATACCCTCGCAAGCGAACTCCCAACGACGCTCATTCTGCAAAGACTGCAAAGAGTAGCTAGCATAATAATTAGCCACACCTGTAGCACGTTCATGCACCTTATTCATACCAGCTACATCTTCCTTCAACTCGCTCTGCATCAAGAGTACATCAGAGAAACGAATCAGCACCAAATCATGAATATTACTCAACTGGAAGTTGTTCTCTCCAGAAGTACCCCAGTTGCCTGGATACATCAAAGTTTCAAAGCAAGCTACATACGCAGGTGTAGAAGTAGAACCATCGTCATTCTTTGTAGTGAAAGAACCATCATTCTTTGCACAAATTGGCGACCACTTCTTTGAGTAGTAATCTGTCTCTTGTACGAAATCTGCCCAACCACCACGAGTATAATTAGGCATCTCATCTTTATCATTCACATCACAAACAGTAGCCTTCAAACGAACATCCTTGCCATCAGGGTCTGCATTTTTCCAATCATTAACCAAGTTAGGAGCTACTGGACCAGCACCCCAGCCTTGACCAAATGGGAAGGTATTAGCATAGTCCTGACCACCACGAACACCAAAGTGAAGAGCATAACCATTCGCATAACCAATTGTAGTCTGCCAAGAAGCGAACTTATTGAATTTAATGGCAAACATAGACTCAGGATTAACCGCATTGTCATTCTCTACCCACTTCAGATTATTCTCCTTGGCATAAGGATAATCATTTGCCACTTTACTATTAGAATAAGCCCAAAGATTACGGAAGTCAGGAACCAACTCATAACCAGAGTTATTAACACAATCATCAATAGCATCGATGACATTCTGCTTGGTAAGTGTTGTTCCATTAGGCAATTCTACAGATGTCAAAGGACTATAGTTGGTACTAACCAAATCTGCCGTTGTCGTACCATTACAATAGAAACCTGTATAGAACAACCATACACGACCCAACATAGCCTCAACGGTATATTTGTCCAAGCGACCATTATCCTTCTTTACATCAGGCATGGAAGTTGCAGCCTCATAAAGATCCTGGAGAATCTGTCCCCACAGAACCTTTACATCACCTTGCGAAGAACTTTCTTGGTCTGGGTCTGTTACCAATGGAACATTACCATACATAGAAGCCAACTCATAGTAATAATAAGCACGGAGAGCCTTTGCCTCACCAATAGCCTGGTTCTTGGTAGATTCAGACATATTAGTAGCCTGTCCCAAATACTTGATGGTGTTGTTGGCACGAGCCACACCTGAATAACGATCAGCATAGAACTGGTTCGTCATGTCGGCGTTATAGTTGCAAAGCAAGTCTTCTGCCTGCATCAACTTATCATTGGTACCACCACCTCCAAGCTGATCGTCACTTGCAAGAACTGCAGTGTACAAGAATGACATCTGCGGATTCGCATTGATGGTATTCAAGTTCTGGTAAACACCAGCCAAAATTGCCTCCGCATCTTCATCTGTCTTAGGGAACTCACTTGTTGACATTTCACCTACGTTCTTCACGTCGTCAATGCTACAAGATGACAATCCCAAGGTAGCGAGGGCTACAGCGAATATAAATATCTTTTTCATTGCGTATTCATTTAAAAATTAGAACTTAACATTTACACCAAACATAAAGGTGCGTGGTTGAGGATAGTTACCTACGTCAACACCAGTTACCCATGGCTCAGCAGAGTTGAGAGCCATACCATTTTCAGGGTCCATACCCTTATAACCAGTAATGGTAAAGAGGTTCTGGGCAGCGAAATAGAGACGAAGCTGCTGGAATGGGCAGTTCTTCCAAATGTTCTTGAAGTCGTAACCAACCGTCAAGTTCTGCAAACGGAAGTAGCTGGCATCCTCAATATAAATATCAGAGATTGACTGCCAGTTCACGCCGCGGTTCATCGCTGCGAACTGAGGATATTTGTTAGATGTTCCCTCACCGTTCCAATAGTCATACACCTCTGTTGTAAAGTTCTCATACTCACCATCAGTAAACTTACGATAAGAGCGAGCCACCTGCTGACCCAATGCAGCATAACCTGTCACATTGATGTCAAAGCCCTTGTAAGATGCGCCAAGAGTAATACCCATTGTTACATCTGGATTAGGATTACCCAAGTCGGTCTTATCATCATCATTGACGATACCGTCACCATTCGTATCTACAAATCTCAAGTCACCCACCTTCAAAGAAGAGCCTTGATGAGAGTTTGCAGGGTCGTGGTCCTTCAATGTATTGATATATTCTTGAAGTTCCTGCTCGTTCTGTATAGGACCAGCGGTCTTATATCCCCAGAAGTATCCAATAGGATGGCCTTCCTCAAAGCGAGCCATATAACCTGTACCTTGCGCCAACAAGTCAGAGCCACCAGGGTTATACTTCTGCGAGCTATTAACCTTAGTCACCTCATTCTTATTGTAAGCGATATTGTAGCCTACATTATACTGGAAATCCTTACCAATTTTGTCATTCCACGTCAAAGCTACCTCAACACCCGTATTGCGAACGGTACCTGCATTCTTCATCTGGGTAGAGAAACCTGTAGTTGGTGAAACAGGAACGTTCAACAAAAGATCTTTTGTAGTCTTCTGGTACCAATCAAAAGTCAAGCCCAAACGACTGTTCAAGAAACGTGCGTCAAAACCTAAGTCAAGCTGCTCGGAAGTTTCCCATGTCAACTCATCATTTGCCAATCGAGAAAGAGAAGCACCACGAACTGGGTCATCCTTCGTATTGCCAAAAGAATAGTTGCTATACTCATCATAAGCAAATGCAGCCTCATACTGGAATGCAGAAATATTCTTGTTACCATTCTGACCCCAACCTGCACGTATCTTCAAGAAATCAAACCATTTGGCAACTGGTTCCATAAACTTTTCATTGGAAACAACCCAACCTCCAGAGAAAGAAGGGAAGTAACCCCAACGATGACCAGGCGCAAACATAGAAGAACCATCAGCACGCATAATCGCAGTGAACATATATTTCTCATCATAGTTGTAGTTCAAACGACCGAAATACGACATACCACGAGAGTCTGTATATGGAAGACCTGAAACAGAAGCCTTCTTATTATCCTTCATTAAAGACATGTATGCATGCTGCAAGTCGCCAAAAATAGAGTTGGATGTAGTAACATTCAAACTATAGCCAAAATCAGGACGACTTTCACCATACTCAGTACCAACAAGAATATCGAAATCATGTTTCTTGCTTATATCAAACTTATAGTTCAATGTGTTAGTTGTACCCCAGCCCCAACCTAAGCCTACATTATTCGTAGCTTGATCTGTTGTACGCTGGTCACCCTGGTCATTCAACTTATATGTAGGAAGATAGCAACGCCAAGAATTTGAATTCTGGTTGTAGTTCAACTGTCCACGATATGTCAAGCCCTTAATAGGCTGGATCTCAATATATCCCGTGAGATTCAGACCAAAGTTCAGGCTCTTGTTATTCGCACTCTGACTATATGTCAAAGCAGCAATAGGGTTGCTAGCATAAGAGGTATAGTTGAACATACCTGTACTCTTCAAGTCATTGTAACCAAAGAATCCACCCTCTTTATTGTAAATAGGAATTAAAGGATTGGCACGCAACATATTTGAAATAGCGTTAGAGTATTGGTTGCCAATCTGAATACCTTGGGTCTGCTTATGGCTATAATACAAGTTCTCACCAACCTTCACTACATCAAGTCCCTTGCTGTTGCGATAAATAACGTGCTCAGAGTTAACACGGAGTGTAAGACGGCGATAATCAGACTTGGCATACTGTCCACCAAAGACACCATCCTGATACTGATAGCCAGCACCCATGGAGAACTTACTGCGATCGCTACCACCTGTGATATTCAAAGAGTGGCTAGTGGTCACTGCATTTTTATTACGAATAGCATCCAACCAATCTGTTCCTGGATTTGAACCATCAAGATATGACTGATACAAATCCTCATATCCCTGGAAGTACTGAGACCAATCACGTGGTTGCTCACCACTATTATAGCGAGCCAAATCCATCACCTGCATATACTGCTTAGCTGTAAGCATCTGAGGCAGACGATATACATTCGACCAACCTATATTGCCATCGTAAGTTACTTGTACCTTACCTTGCTTACCCTGCTTAGTAGTTACCAAGATAACACCATTAGCAGCTGCAGAACCATAAATAGCACAGGAAGCAGCATCCTTCAAAACATCAATACTCTCTATATCTGAAGGATTCAAATTATTGATGTCGCCACCAGAAACGCCATCGATTACATAAAGAGGCGTGGTGTTACCATTGGTACCAGCACCACGAATCATCACTTTAAAGCCATCACCTGGTTGACCAGATGCAGCCTGAATATTAACACCAGGAGTTTGACTCTGCAATGCACCCAAAGCCTGGGTTGTATTCATTTTTGCAATATCGTCACCCTTTACCTGAACAGTAGCACCTGTGACGAGTTTCTTCTTCTGGACACCATAACCTACGACAACAACCTCATCAAGGGTCTTGTCGTCTGCCTTCATGGTAACTTTGATGTTAGATTGGTTACCTACGGCGATTTCTTCTGTCTTATAGCCAATGTAAGTAATAACAATCGTTGCGCCAGGTTTCACATCAAGAGAGAAGTTGCCATCCAGGTCGGTAACTGCTCCATTAGAAGGATTCCCCTTCTCTACAACACTTGCACCGATAACGGGACCTTCTGCGTCGGTTACGTTACCAGTCACTTTCTTTGTTTGCTGCACAGAATTAATAGACTGATACGGGGGGGTAGCGAGCGCTTCAGTTGTATAACTCAAGCCCAAGGTTGCCAACGCTCCCACAAGCAGCATTGATTTTGTTAAGTTTAGATTCATACTGAATAATTTATCAGGTTTATTTGTTTAACGCTTTTTGTTAATCGGACACCTCCTGCATCCAATCACACAGGGGTAGGTTCTGCCTTGAAGGCAGGAGTTCTACATTTCTCCCATTTTTTGTCAGGCCTCTTCAACATAAATTTAGTTATCTTTTAGCTGTTAATACAATATTTGAATTATCTCTCAAAGAGTATACTTTTACTTTACGATGCAAAGATACAATACTTACAGGAAACAAGGTGATACTATTTTTGCAATTTCACGTACAATTTTGTTTTCTATGTTTTTTAAGGTTTAATCTGTAGGAATTATAGGTAATTTTGATGGTTTTATAACCCAAAAGACAAACTCTTCTAAAACAAGAGACATAAAAACAAAAATACGTGAATAATGGATTCATGACTAACACCCCATACAGACTCAACATTGTACGCACGCTACACGCCTTGTTTACTATATTTATCACAGTGTGATTCTTACATTCCATTAGTAACAATTATGTCATATATAATGTACACACACGCAAACATAATAAACATGAAATATATAAAATAGATAAGATGGCAAGGGAGAGAAGGACGATTACAGATATTCATTAAGCTTTTAGGATTGGACCCATAATAGTCAGGCAACGCAAGTATTTAAAATGACAAACGCAAGTACTTTCAAAGACCTATGAAAGTGTACTTGCGTTTTTTGTAATATCGTATCACTACCTATGACTGCGTTTAGCCAATACTCAGTAAATAATTGCGCACGGGATTGGCATACATGGTAAGCATACGCTCACGGAGAAACGCCACGTCCTTGTTGGGCAAATCTATCTTCTGCAACTGACCGGCAATATATTGCTCGAAAGTTGCCTTCTCTGAATCGGTATATTTGTCAGCATGAGTCGAAGCTGCCTCCAAAAGGTCGATCGCCACATAGTTGCCTGGATAAAGCATATAGTTGGCATGAATCTGCTTGTCGATATAAGCCGCCACCTTATTATATATATCCTGCTTAGGAGTCTCAGGATCCATCTGGGAAAGATATTCGTCGAGGCATGGAGCTGCATGATAGTGCACATGGCCTTTAAAGCCAAAGATACCTGTCCGCATGCTCACGAGGTCATCGGTAGGTCCCTTCTTCCATTCGGCATTGTCGCGTTTCTGCTGCAACTCCTTCGCCTTGAGATAGTCGCAGGGATCGTATTCATAGCTGATGGACAAAGGAACGAGATGCAACTGCATGAGTCGTTCAATGACACTGCCTTCACCTCCCATCGACATCATCTGAAGTATAGACTTCTGCGTACGGTCGTTGCAATCCTTGGCGCGTCCCTCACGCTGAGCTATCCAGATGTTCTCGTTCTTCTCCTTGACAGCAAAGTGCATATAATCGGAAAGCCGCTTGCTCGACATGAGCATCTGGCGCATAGAGAGTGCTCGCTCCACGATGAATGCTTTATTGACGCGCACCAAGTCTTTGACCCAAGGCAGCGACAAGAGATTGTCGCCAATAGCGATTTCGCACGTGGTAGTAAACTTGTTGTCCACCAGCAGCACATCGAGGATGGCAGAATCGAGCACGATATCACGATGATTGCTGATAAAAGTATAGCACTTGGAAGAGTCGATGGCTGCACAATCCATCTCGTATCCTGTAGCAGCCTTCTTCAGCAAACTTTTCACAAAGTCGTAAGCAAAAGCCAGCTGAAACTCCATATTGGTCTTGCAGGCCTTGAGTTTCTTGGCAATCATCTCGAAAGGCACCTGTGGATAGAGATAAGCAAGCACCTGCTTAAACTGTTCGTTGGCCAACAGGCGGTCGAAAACCTCGGGCAAGTCTTCAGGCTCCCAAGGGCGAATGGCATCAAATTCTTGAGGAATTTCCATAACTGATCTTTCAAAATTGATTCTCTACGATATCGCTCAGCACATTTTTGATGTCGAGCCCTGCAGCACGTACCTGCTGAGGAATGAAACTGGTCACTGTCATGCCGGGAGTGGTATTGATTTCCAGCATATTGACCAAGTCCTTTCCGTCCTTGTCCTTGGTTATGATATAGTCGATTCGAATGATTCCGTTGGCATGCAGGATGTCGTAAATGCGCGAAGTGGTTTCAGCCACTTTTTCTGCCGTCTCTGGCGAGAGACGAGCTGGCGTAATTTCCTGCACCTGACCGTTGTACTTGGCATCATAATCGAAGAACTCGTTCTTCGTCACGACCTCAGTAGCAGGGAACACAACGCACTTATCCGCAGTCTTATAGATACCCTGTGAGATTTCAGTACCTTTCATATAAGCCTCGACCATTGCCTCCTCACTCTCCATAAATGCTACTCGAAGTGCAGGAGCCAACTGATCGGGCTTCTTTACCTTGGAAACGCCAAAGCTACTGCCATCGGCCGCAGGCTTCACAAAGCAAGGCATGCCGATGCGCTTGGCTATCGCCTCCTCATCATAAGCCTCTCCACGACGAAGCAAGATGCTGTCGGCTACCCGCACACCAAAGCCCCGCAGGTAGTTGTTGAGTACATATTTGTCGAAAGTCATCGCCTCAACCAAGACGCCGCTTGTAGAATAAGGCATGTGGATAAGGTCGAAATAGCCTTGCATCACACCATTCTCACCAGGCTGGCCATGGATGGTGATATAAGCGTAATCAAAGAAATTGCGCTTGCCATCCTTGACAAACGAGAAGTCGTTCTTGTCGATTTCGGCTGTTGTGCCATCATCGAAAGCCACATGCCAATCGGTACCTTTGACATCCACTATATAAATATTGTAACGCTCTTTGTCGAAGAAAGAGTAAAGTCCCTGACCTGAGCGCAACGAAACATCGTGCTCAGAAGAATCGCCACCACAGACGATGGCTATCGTTCTTTTGTTGTTGTCCATTTTGTTATGTTGGTTATATCGTTATCTTTCTTGAAATGTATCTTGTGTGGAGCCAGCTATGAAGTTTCTCCACTTTTCTATCAGTCGTCTGAAGTCATCGGGCCATTGGCTGTCAAAATCCATCTGCTTGCCGGTAGAAGGATGCACGAAACCTAAGGTCTTGGCATGGAGAGCTTGACGCGGACAGAGTTTGAAACAATTCTGGATGTATGCCTTGTAACTGCTACTACGCTGGCCTCGCAGTATCTCTGCACCTCCATAGGTAGCATCCATGAAGAGCGGATGTCCGATGTGCTTCATGTGGGCACGTATCTGATGGGTACGGCCGGTCTCAAGTATGCATTGCACCAAGGTGGTGTAACCGAAACGTTCCAGCACCTTGTAATGGGTGACGGCAGTCTTGCCTATCCCACTATCTGGGTCGAACACCTTCATGCGAAGACGGTTCTTGGGGTCGCGCCCTATATTGCCTTCTATTCGCCCCTCGTCCTCCACGATGTTTCCCCATACCAAGGCATGATAGCTACGATGGGTGGTTTTGTTGAAGAACTGTTTGCCCAAAGCGGTCTTCGCCGCTGGTGTCTTCGCCACGACCAATAGTCCTGAAGTATCCTTGTCAATGCGATGCACTAATCCAACTTCAGGGTCGTTGGGGTCGAAATTCTTCACATCTTTCATGTGCCATGCCACTGCATTGATAAGCGTTCCCGTAAAGTTGCCTGCTCCTGGATGCACTACCATGCCAGCCTCCTTGTTGACCACCATCAGCGCATCGTCCTCATATACGATATTCAGCGGAATGTTCTCAGCCACTATGCTGGTATCATGCTTGGGGCGGTCGAGCATCAGTGTGACGACATCATTGGGGCGCACCTTGTAGTTGCTCTTTACTGGCTTTCCATTGACACGTATGAACCCCGCATCGGCTGCATTCTGTATACGGTTACGACTCTGATAGGGATTCTTCTCTGACAGAAACTTGTCTATCCGTATAGGTGCCTGACCTGGATCTACCTCAATCCTCCAATGCTCATAAAGCGTACCGTCACCAGACTCAACCGTTTCTGGTTCGTTCAGAAAATCTACATCGTCGTTGTAATTATCTCCTATCATATAGTCTTTACTCCACTACTTCATTATTATGACTGTGGTGAGGATGGGCTGACGTTGAAGGCTCATCCGATTCTGTTCCCGGAACCACCTCGAAATTGTCCACTGCTCCTTCTTCGGCCTCACCACTGCCTTCCAATAGCTCATTGCTGTCACCCACTGGATCTATCATTTCCACAGAATCGCCGACATCACGTTTTCCATTTCCCACCTGTATAATGAGCATATCATCTATCGACACCTTATCACCAGCCACTACATGCCTGCCATTCACCAAGATGCCATACACCCAGTCTTCCTCGCCAGGTATATACTGCGGTGTCCCCAACTTGAAGCCCATAGCCGTAAGCTTAGCCATGGCCTCGCGCAAGGAACTATTATCGATAACATCGGGAAGGGTGATAACCGGTGAATGCGCAGAGTTGATGGTGACATAGATTATGTGACCCGACTTGACCTCCTCGCCTGGGGCAGGGCTCTGCTCCAGCACACAGTCGGGAGGCAGGCTTTTCACATACCCGGTATCAGACACCACCACAAGCAGGCCTGCATCCTTAAGGATACGCTCTGCATCCGCAAAGCTCTTATGCCTTACATTAGGTATAGAGATAGCCTCTCCATGATGGGTATAAAGATCTATGCCAACCCTGACACCCATACACAGCAGAAATACCACCAATGCCATAGCGGCAAGATTTCCCCACAGGTACTTACTCTTGAACTTATTTATGAACTCGGATGAAGTCATGTATTGAAATTTTGCACAAAGATAATGATTTCACACGAAACGAGGAAACAATCGGATAAAAAAAAACAAAAAGCAGCAAAGATTTGGTCTATGCTGCTTTTAATGTCATCAACTTTCTTGCGAATCCTCCCAAGGATTTACTTTCCATGGTGCTCGTCAGAAACAGTTAACTTCTTGCGGCCATGAGCACGGCGAGAAGCCAATACGCGACGACCATTCTTTGTTGCCATACGCTCGCGGAAGCCATGCTTGTTCACGCGACGACGATTGTGAGGCTGAAATGTTCTTTTCATTTTTCTTATTTTATTTTTAATTAATATTCACTGCAAAGAAAGCAGAATGCGCCCTTTTGGGCTGCAAAATTACGCAATATTTCTGAAATAACAAAGAAAACCTCCAAATTTAGCTTAAATATTTATGTTTTTTTCGATTTTTACTTTGCTTTTTCGTGTTTTTGCAGTAACTTTGCAGACGCTTTTTAGATTATAACACAAAAAATCAAACATAACAAAATGATTAATTCACAGGAAATTAAGATTGGTACTTGCATCCGCATGGATGGCAAAGTTTGGGTTTGCATCGACTTTCAGCACAGAAAGCCAGGTAAGGGTAATACTGTCATGAACACCAAGTTGAAGAATGTTGCCGATGGTCGTGTATTGGAGCGTACTTTCCAGGTTGGTTTCAAATTGGAAGATGTACGCGTAGAGCGTCGCCCTTACCAGTATCTCTACGAGGATGCTACGGGGTGCATTTTCATGAACCAGGAAACTTTCGAACAGGTGCCAATCGCCAGAGAGAACGTCACTGGCGGTCAGTACATGAAGGAAGGCGATGTCGTAGAGGTTGTAACCGACACATCAGACGGAACAATTCTCTTGGCCGAAATGCCAGTCAAGACGACTCTGAAAATTACTCATTCCGAGCCTGGCATCAAGGGAAATACCGCTACCAACGCCACGAAGCCTGCCACTCTTGAGACTGGCGCAGAGATTCGCGTACCCTTGTTCGTAAATGAAGGCGAGACTGTCCAGATTGACACTCGCGATGGCAGCTACCTTGGTCGTGTAAGCGAATAAGTTTCACTTACACTTATTCATTATAGACGATTATATTATGAAGTACTCCATTATTGTCCCTGTATTCAACCGTCCAGATGAAGTCGACGAACTTCTAAACAGTCTCACCTCACAGGAGGAAAAGGACTTTGAGGTTGTCATTGTAGAGGATGGGTCGCAAATACCATGCGAAGATGTTTGCAAACGCTACAAGGACAAGATGGATATACATTATTATTATAAACAAAACTCAGGTCCTGGGCAAAGCCGAAATTATGGAGCAGAAAGAGCAGTAGGCGAATACCTTCTGATTCTCGACAGCGACGTGGTTTTGCCTCCAGGATATCTCAAGGCTGTAAGTGAGGAGTTGAGCCGAGAGTCCACCGATGCCTTTGGAGGCCCCGACAAGGCGCACTCATCATTTACAGACACCCAAAAAGCCATCTCTTACTCCATGACATCTTTCTTCACCACAGGTGGCATACGTGGCGGAAAGAAGAAATTGGACAAGTTCTACCCACGTTCATTCAACATGGGTATACGTAAGGACGCATACCAGAAGTTAGGAGGTTTCTCCGCCATGCGCTTTGGCGAAGACATAGACTTCTCCATCCGCATTTTCCAGGCTGGCTACAAGTGCCGTCTGTTCCCAGAGGCATGGGTATGGCATAAGCGCCGCACCGATTTCCGCAAGTTCTGGCGACAAGTCTACAACAGCGGCATTGCCCGCATCAACCTCTATAAGAAATATCCCGAAAGTCTGAAGCTGGTACACCTGCTTCCTATGGTATTCACCCTGGTGGTTACAGGCACGTTCCTACTGTTGTTTCTTGCCGTTCTTCCCCATCTGCTCGGCACACAGCACATTTTCCCCATCGTAGGAAAAGCCATCACCATGTTTGGACTTATTGGCTTGGCGTGCATCCTCATTTATTCTGTAGCACTCTGCATCGACAGCACACACAAAAACAAAAGCATAAAGATAGGGTTGCTCAGTATCAGAGCCGCCTTTACTCAACTCTTGGGTTATGGATGCGGATTCCTCTCTGCTTGGTGGAAGAGATGCGTATTGGGAAAAAGCGAGTTCAGTGCCTATAACAAGACTTTCTATAAGTAATGAAGGAGAGAGTATAGAGGTGACCTCTGGGATAGCTGATTTCATTTTCTCACTTTCGACATTATTCTGAAAACCTAAAACACCATCTATGAGCGAGAAGCTTTCCATATCACAATGGGCAGAAGAAGACAAGCCGCGTGAGAAACTGGAGCGACTGGGAGCTTCAGCACTTTCTAATGCAGAACTTCTTGCCATCCTTATCGGTTCCGGCTCAAGAGACGAGAGTGCCGTAGATCTCATGAAACGAATCATGAGCGACTGCGACAACAACCTAAACACATTAGGCAAGAAAACCATACGAGAACTGACCCAATACAAAGGCATGGGGCCAGCAAAGGCCATCACCATCATGGCTGCTTGCGAGCTGGGCAAACGACGCTCTATAGAAAAGATGGGATTGAGGCCTGACTTAGGATCCTCGTTGGCTGTATACAACTATATGCTTCCTCGGATGCAAGACCTCGATGTGGAGGAAGCATGGGTGCTGATGATGAACCAAAACTTCAAACTCATCAAGGCCGAACCGTTGTCACACGGAGGCATCACGGAAACAGCTGTAGACGTAAGGCTCATCATCAAGAAAGCATTGCTCAACAATGCCACCATTATAGCCTTGTGCCACAACCATCCAAGCAACAACCCCACTCCAAGCAAACAGGACGACCAACTTACACTCAATGTAAAAAAGGCATGCGAGGTAATGCGTCTCTTCTTCATGGACCATGTCATTGTGACTGACGGGCATTACTATTCCTACCACGACAAAGGTCGATTGTAACACATCGAGTACTTACCCTTAAAAGAAGCTCCAACACACTTACCCAAGCAAACTTTCGCAGGCACCAACAAAAATAAATCGTTTTATTTTGTATTGTCTTTGATTTATCGTATCTTTGCATAAGAATAAGATAAGCTCTGCTTATGTGACAACACACAATAGACTATAAAATACATGACACAAGAAGAAAAGACAAAGATAGAAGAAAGAATCGTAGATGTACTCAAGACAGTATACGACCCAGAAATTCCCGTCAACATCTGGGATTTGGGAATGATATACAAAATAGACGTGAAAGAAGATGGTAACGTAGACATCGACATGACGTTTACCGCACCTTCATGCCCCGCTGCCGACTTTATCTTGGAAGACGTACGCACAAAAGTAGATAGCGTGGAAGGAGTAAAATCCACCAATGTAAACCTGGTTTTTGAACCAGCATGGGATCAAAGTATGATGAGCGAAGAAGCCCGCGTAGAGTTAGGCTTTGAATAAGTTTCCATTACAACCACAAAAATATATGTCCATGAAGAATGTTTATTTCCTTTCAGATGCTCACCTTGGTTCACTTGCCATAGAGCACGGACGCATGCAAGAAAGGCGCTTGGTGCGTTTCCTCGACAGTATCAAGAACAAGGCTGCCGCTGTTTATCTGTTAGGTGACATGTTTGACTTTTGGGACGAATACAAGTATGTCGTGCCAAAAGGTTACACTCGCTTCTTAGGAAAACTGTCAGAACTCACCGATATGGGTGTGGAGGTACACTTCTTCACAGGTAACCATGACCTATGGACTTACGGATACTTAGAAGAAGAGTGTGGTGTCATCTTGCACCGCAAAGCTACCACAACCGAAATCTACGGCAAGATCTTCTTCCTTGCTCATGGCGACGGACTGGGAGACCCAGACCATAAGTTCAAGCTGTTGCGTAAGATGTTCCACAACCGCACCTGCCAGATATTGCTCAACACCATACATCCACGTTGGGGAATGGCATTAGGGCTTAACTGGGCCAAGCACAGCCGACTGAAAAGAAAAGATGGCAAGGAAATGCCTTATCTCGGAGAAAACAAGGAATACTTGGTAAAATACGCCAAGCAATATATGCAACATCACACCAACATCGACTACTTCATATTTGGGCATCGCCATATTGAGCTCGACCTGATGTTGAGCAAGAAAACACGCCTGATGATATTGGGCGACTGGATATGGCAATTTACCTATGCCGTGTTCGATGGAGAGCACATGTTTTTGGAAGAATATGTAGAAGGAGAAAGTCAGCCATAGCCACATTGTATATCTTGCCATCTATTGAATAATAGAAACCCAAATAGAGGTTGCAGTTCTTCCACTTCACGTTGGTATTGAAGCCACCTGTCACGTCTGGCTTTGCGTTTCCGATTACCATACACGGTCATTATCATCAATAAAACCTGCCATCAGAAAGCTTCTCCACGGTATTGCAATTACCTGGATACTATTGGGTTACCAGTAGCACAACAAGAAATACGAAGCTTACCATCGGTCATCACCTTACGTGCACCCTTCATGAGCTTCTCGTCAGAAAAGTGCCAGCCAAAAGATGCAGATGGGAAGTTACCAAACTTGGGATGAGTCTCTTGCACTTGCCAAGATAAAAGTTGGCATTGATGTTCATACGGAACGACAAATACTTGTTGAACTTTAAATTGAAATATTGATAGAAGTTGGCTCTATACGAATTTGTAAAGTCGGTAGTATTGTTAATCAGAGCCACAGGATCCTTCCGTCCATTGAACACACCTACCAAAGAACCATCCGAATAATACGTGTTGAAGTTGGGGCGACGGCTGAGTACAAAACTGAGCGGCTGTCCCTCGTTGACACCTTCCTTCTTAGAATAAGACAAAGAAATGCGGCTTCCCATACTCAGCCACTTACTTGGCAAATAGTCAGAGTTGACACGGATGCTGAAACGTTGATAGCCGGTATCGTCTATAATACCACGCTCATTATAGTAAGCTGTGCTGACAAAATACTTCAGCACCTTAGAACCGCCATCTATACTCACGTCAACCTTTTCCTTGTTGCCTACCTGAGTAATCATATCGAGATAGTCGTTGTCCAGATTGAAGAAATAGTTGTATGGGGCTTGCAGAATATCTATACCCTGGTCTGGATTGCCACCGCACATTGTGGCAGCCTTCGGCGAAAAAACTTAAACATTTCTAACAGAATCCTTGATTTTGGCTGTTTTCTGCCAATTTTATAGTTGATTTTATATAAAGAATTCTAATTTGTGGCATATGTGTGGGAAAATCCCCAAAATGCTACACCCTCCCGTTTTGCCAGTTGAAAAAATGTGTGTACCTTTGCCCCCGGAATGTATCTATCCAAGGCAAAGAAATATCGTTATCAGAGAGATAGTACTGCAATCGCATATGAATACTATCGTCTCACGAAGTCTTACATCGACAAAGACGGAAAGACTAAGCATCATAGTGCCCTTTGCCTTAGAGAGTTCCCCAGCTTCGACAAAGAAGAACGCAATAGACTGGTGTCTACACTCACCACCATGATAGAGAAAGGCCAAAGTGTAATGTGTGACAGCCAAAAGCTTCATGAGGAGGCAATGTTTCAATACGAGAGATACCATAACAGCAAGTATGCGCAGGAGAACGATCCACGTCTCATCGCCGAACGCAAGGCTCACGAAGAAGAAGAGCGCAAGAAAGCTGTTACAGTTAAGCTTGAGACGCTTACCCAACATGAGCCTCACATCATCGGCTGCGAGAATCTTTGTAACCCTACCATGCGTATGTTAGATATTCGCAAACACCTGAATACCAGTGGGGAACATAAAGAGATAAACCTTGCACTTATGCAGATTATCACACTTGCCATCTCTCCTTATTCTGAATTGAAGACAGTACACTATCTTCATGAGAACACTGTGCTTACAGAGATGTTCGACATCGAGGAGAAGATTTTCTGTTTGATATTACAAATTCCTCTATTTTGAGGGGAAAAATGAAGAACAGTGAACTCTGTCAGTATAGTCGTTACAAAAAGAAAGGAGACGATTACAAGATAGTGGTCCTCGCTGCAGTAGTAAACAATGAGGGATTACTTGTCCGCACTATGATATACGAGGGAAACCGCCATGACTCAACAACTGTCGAGGAAGTTGTTGGGTCTTTGGCTTAGACAACCACTCGAGATGCCAGACGTATCGTAGTGATGGATACCAGATTCGTCATCGACCATGCGGATAACAAGGGCTTGTTTTGAAGACGGATTTGAATATCCGTCCAGTCTATATAGTATAAGACGGGGCACAGAGGCAAAAAGTAACCTCCCCGACATATATGATTTGCCCTGCATAACTCCAAGGCACTCGGAAAAAGAAAATTCATGCTACACCAAAATCTGATTTCAAAAAATACAGATATTGAAAATCAATGAGTTACAATAATGAGTGACTGGAATGTAGGCTAAGAAGCAAATCAAGGGATTGGAATAGAAAATAGAAATAAGGAAACCAGTAGATGAAATATAAAGACTTATCATATATACGAAAATGGCAATGGGCCTTCTTGGGGCTTTTAGGCATGGTGCTGTGCTTGCAGCTCCATGCTCAGGAACATTTGACCCGAAACATGCTCATGCTCTCGAATGTCAATACGGACAATGGACTCTCCAGTGCCCGTGTCTATTCGATTGTTGAGGCTGAGGATGGTGCTATGTGGATCAGTACCAAGCGAGGTGTGGATAGATACAATGGACAGCAGGTTAGAAACTATACCTTGGCTACTGATATGCAGTTTAGCGATGCCAGCGGCAGAAACATCAAGTTGACCAAGGATAGCCAACAACATATCTATGCTTACGACAACAAGGGAAAGGTCTATCTATATAATAAGGTGAAAGATACCTTCCAACTCCAGGTCAATCTCATCAATGTGCTTGGAGGAAGCATGGTGCTCAATGACTTGCTGGTCGATGACAAGGGATGCTTTTGGATGGCATTGGATAGGGGCGTGTATAGGATGGCGCCTCCAACTATTGCTGGTAGCCAAGAAAAGATTGCGCTAGGTTCGCAAAACAAAGGAAAATACATTCTGAAGAACACGTATGTCAACCATATCCGATTCATTGGCAAACAATTATTGATAGGTTCTCCTTCGGGAGTCTTTGCCTATTCGCCGAATGCAGCCCAGCCTCGGCTGGTGTTGCGAGGGTATTCCGTGCTCTCCTCTTATCACGACGTGAAGGCTCATCTGATATGGTTGGGAACTTTCCATCGTGGCATCCTCTTGCTCAATGATATGACTTGGAAGCCGCTGTCTTTCAAAACTTCATATAGTTCCACAGTCCTTGCGAGATACTCTTCCTTATCGGATATTCCGCTTATTCCAGTTCGTTCCATTATCCCTTACAATGCCACCACCATCTTGATGGCGGTAGATGGAGCGGGTGTCTATGCCTACGACAAGAAGACTGGTAAGACGAGTTTGCTCTTGAATACGGATGGCAGACCTGAGAATGTGTTGCAAGGCAATGGTGTCTATGCCCTTTGCAAGGACCATTTGGGTGACCTTTGGATGGGTTCCTATTCAGGCGGCGTAGATTTGGCGATCCCGATGGAGCATACCTTGGAGTTCGTGCGCCATGAGTATCTCAACGGTCAGTCGCTCATCAACAATGGTGTGAACGATGTCTTGCAGAGCGTGGATGCACAGGGGCTGAACAGCAAGATATGGTATGCTACCGACAAGGGGGTGAGCATCTATGACGAGCCAACCCACCAGTGGCATCATACCTTATTTAATAAGGTGGCGCTTACCCTTTGCCAAACTGCCGATGGCAAGGTCTTGGTGGGTACCTATGGCGATGGCATCTATGAGATTCATGCCGATGG
>DJOI01000063.1:36529-36959 GCA_002439605.1 Candidatus Segatella mututuai
TGGATGGCGACCTGGTGCATATTCCATCTTCCTTGGAGAAAAATAAAAGTGTGGATAACTCTGTTATCTATCTGCCTGTCAATGAGGTACAGAGTATCGTGGAGTCGCCAGACAAAAAGAGCATTGCAGTGGGTACCACCCATGGATGTTATCGCATCGACAAACGAAGCCATCGTGTCAGTCGATTCTTCTATCCTGCGGAATTTCCAACTACCGATTGTAATTTCTTCGTCAATGCGATGGTCTTTCAGGATGCTCGGCATATCTGGATAGCCACAGATGGAGGAGGTTTGTATCTCTATGATTGTCAGAAGCATCAGTTTAAAAATTATACCACGTCGCAGTCCTTGCCTTCCAACACCGTCTATGCCTTGGTCAAGACGCCCAGTGGCAAGGTATGGATGAGTACCGACAAGGGACTGGCTTTCAT
>DJOI01000014.1 GCA_002439605.1 Candidatus Segatella mututuai
ACACGAGCTACAGCGCTCTTACGGCGACCAATTGCATTAATTACTTCCATTCTTACCTTAATTATTTATACTGGTTAATATCAATAGCCTTTGGCTTCTGTGCCTCGTGCTTGTGCTCTGTACCATCATAGATGAAGAGGTTGTCCATCAAAGAACGACCGAGAGGGCCCTTTGGCAACATACCCTTGATAGCGTGACGAAGGATCTTGTCCATTCCGTCTGGGCGCTTGCGCAACTCTGCTGGAGTGTTGAAACGCTGACCACCAGGATAACCAGTGTAACGTGTGTAAACCTTATCAGTCTCCTTCTTGCCAGAGAATACCACCTTAGCGGCATTGATAATGATTACGTTGTCACCACAATCTACGTGTGGAGTGAAAGTTGGCTTGTACTTACCACGAAGCAACTTAGCAACCTTAGAGCAAAGGCGACCAACTACCTGGTCTGTTGCGTCGATTACAACCCACTCTTTCTTAGCTGTCTCCTTGTTTACGGAGATAGTCTTGAAACTTAATGTGTCCATTTTAAAATTTAAATTACTACTAAAAAACGTTTTTATTCTTTTTACTCATTAGATAGGTGATTCACTAACCGCAATTCCCGGCCACAGGACGTTGCTATTAACACACCTACCCTGGGGACTCTAAGTGTATCCCCAAAATAATCGGACTGCAAAATTACACATTTTCTTTTGATTATGTGTAAGTTAGCAGTCCGACGTTTAATATTTTATAAATTATTAACGATATTTATGACCACAGAGATGTATCTTCAACTTACAATCAACACTCTATCGAAGCCTTACCTCTATCATTTCTACAAGATTCTACCCACAAGTTGGAATTTTAGTACAGGATAAAACTTCCAATTGTTAATGAACTTGGAAATATCGTTAGCATCCTCTCCCATTGCATCATTCAAGACTTTATCAATATCAACTTTCTCGCCATTTTGGTAAACCTTCAAGCTGCCCATAAACTGGCAACCCAACTCAAAGCGGAAGCCCAAACGATTTTTGGGCACCAAGCGACCAAACCCCAAGCCTAAATAAGGACGAAAAGAATTGCAACGAATATCACCATTTATACTACAATCATCATCGAACTCCATCTTATAGTCGGCAAGATTCACACTCACTTTGTCAAGAATTTCTTGTTTATACGCAGGATATTGCTCAACCAACCTCGACAGATCGTCACTATGACCGCTCAACTTGGCGAGTTTTGCTCCTCCGAAAGAGAAACCACCAGCAATAAAAAACTTGCTATTTCCACCAAAGGGATAAACATTCGCCTTCACATTCAATGCGGTACGAGAGAAATCGGCCTTTACATTCATCTCGTCAGGAATACGCACCTGCTGCCCCTCTATATTTAGCGAAGCATCCACATCCAAGTCCACATCGGCATCTATCTTCAAGACAGACGGCAGGACGCTTACCCCTGCCTCAACCTCAAAGAAATTAGAAATCGGAGCTGCGACACCCACGTTGATACCCTCCGTACCAACACCTACATTCAGTCCTACATGATTAAAAGTTGTTCTTGTAAACTGGGCAAAGCCACTTGTCGCAAACACAAGGCTATAAATAGCCACCAGTAATCTTTTTGTCATACGTTACGATATTTTTATAAAGTTCATATTCACCCTGCACTTATATTATGGAATTCTCCTACTTTTTCTTATTGGTCTTCCATTCAAACAAATAATCAATGCCCTTGATTTTCACCTTGACAAACAAATCGGCAACCTTACGATCCGAGGTGTAAAGATAACCAGAAACCACTTCTCCTGGATGAACGGTGGTACGCTCCAAGTACCCTAAGTCTTCTGGCATTTTCTCTGAATATTTCATGCGGTTTTCCGAAACCAGCTGTTTCATCTTGCAAATACGCATCTGAAAATCCTTCAAGGTATTTGACGTACCAGCCTCAAACACCTGAGCTCCCAAGTTGGCATTGACATTGTTCTCACGCTCCACCTGTACTATCGCCTTGTTTTTGGCAGAACGCTTGGCTACCTTTTTCTTGAACTTCAATATTTTCTTGTCGTATTCGTCAGCTCCAACCTGCTCAAGATTCTTACGCTTACCACCTTTCATCTCATAAATTTCGATCTCTGCAGGATCAATATCAACATTGATCATGCTCTTATTGACAATAAAGATGCCAATCTCACGATAGTCGCCGATGTTTTCATCCACCATGGAATTGCTTGCACCAACGATAAGCCCGTTTTTGTTATAATAAGGCCAAGCCACACCATTTTTGTATTCTGTCAAGATCTCATCCATAGAAGATGGCTCCAAAATGGGATGATGGTCAGAACTGGAATATTTAGAATAATTTCCATCCGCATCAACTACCACATAGTATCCTTCAGAGACACCATTTTTATAAGGAGTAAGCGTACATACCCTACCATCCTCCGTAAAAGCAGCACCTATGCCATTTCTCTCGCCATCAGCCATAAAATAATGCTCTTTCACATTTCCATTGCTATAGTATGAAGTATATTCGCCAGTGAGCTTACCCTTTTGGTAGTTTTTCTGTTCTTCCACCTTACCTCCCTTGAAATAAGTGGTTATTGCTCCTACGAACTCACTCTTGGCATCATCCACCTTGTCGAGCTTGACAAAACTACCTTCACCTTGAAGTTCGCCATTCATATAATAAGTTCTAAATTCCTTAGAAGCAAAAGAGTCCGCAGGATAAAGCGCCAAGCGATAATAATTGGCGAAAGCCTTGTTGTAAGTCACCTTCCAATTCTTATTATAATAGATGGTGTCAAGTCGATCTTGCGACACTTGCGGCACTGAAGCTATTACTTCCTGCTGCACAGAGGTATCCTTTACAGCAGCCACGGATTCCACCTTAGCAACTTTTTTCTTTTGTTTCACCTTTTGGGTTGCAGTAGCCTGTCCTCCCAAAAGAACAACCATAGTCATCATGATGACCGAACATTTCTTTCTCATCTTATTTAATTTTTCAAACACACTAAAACTTTTTACCAATTATCTCTGTAAAATCCCATCCACCACGCCTATTTGCTCAAAAGGTGGATAATGACACTACATATATCACCTACCATTACAATTTTTCATATCTCTTAGATGCTAATCAAATAATATATGGCAAAGATAATAAAAAAAACATATATTCACAAACCGAGAAATCAAGGGTTTGTACCTATTCGTCATCCTATGCGACATAAACGGAAGTATTCCGTGCCTATTTGGTAAAAAATAATGAATATCCGCAATCATTCAAATTGCAAATCATCACGGTGTTAAAGAGGATTTCTTGAAACAATCTCTCAATGGATTCTGCCACAAGTCCAACAGTTTTATATGATAGTGGTCTACAAAAATTGTTAAACCACAATCGCACAAAACGATCCACAAAGTTGGTTTTCTTCATAAGGCAGCTGCTTACAGACTGCTGAACCTATCTATCAGTTTACGCCGATAGAAGCGTCCCACCTTGATATGTGTGAGTGCTTCGAAAGGAGGATAGAAATGGCAAACATTGTCGACCACCTCGATGAGATAATTCATATTGACGATGCATCGCTGGCTCACCTGCACAAATTGACTGTCGAAACGGAGCAGTTCCTCGCTCTTCAGTGTGCGCTTCAGCCTTACTGGAGCCTTGCAGCCCGCCACCACCGCTTCCCAGCAACGCACTTCGTGATTGTACTGAAACAGGCACACATCACGCTTGTCCACCAGTCTGAAGTCTATCGTATTGGTATAGAGCAGAAACTTGTCATCGTTTTTTTTGCCGTCACGCATCACCTTATTGCCGTCGCTCCCGCCTGCCTCGCTCCGCAACCTGTCCATTACCGTTGCCAACTCTTTTTCATCTATCGGCTTCAGCAGTACATCAAAGGCTTTCTTGCGGAAAGCGGGCAGCACGAACTCAGCATAAGCCGTATACATCACAACTCGACACCGACCGTGCGTGAATACATCCACACGGTCCAGAAAGTCGAGCCCCGAGATATCGGGCAACTGCACGTCAAGGAATATTAGGTCTGGCTGATGCTCGCTGACCATTGTCAGCCCGTCAAATCCGTTGTAGGCGATGCCTACCACACTGGTATCCTTGTACTTCTCGAGATGCTCAGCTAAATAGTGGGCAGCATCCTTGTTGTCGTCTATGATGATCGTTTTCATGAGCTGTATGTCCTGTGTTGATATTGAGTTCTCGTTTTCATCGCGGGTTTTAGAAATTCAGTCTGAAGTCTTCGGGCAACATGATAACCGCCTCGCATCCACAGGTTTTACCCGTCTCGTCCTTCTGGTTGTCCATGGAAAAAGACATCTTGTTTCTGTTGCGTTCGTTCACGATGGCCATAGTCTGTGTGATGATGCCAAGTCCCGTTCGCTTGCTGCCACCCACGTTTCGTATGTCGAAGCCAGGTCCGTTGTCGCATACTGCTATTCGTATCTTTCTCTGCCTGCGCTCCACCCTGATGTCGAGTTGTTTGCGTCCCTCCCATCCTCTCAATCCATGCACAAAGGCATTCTCTACCAGTATTTGCACAAGCATGGATGGAATCTTCACCTTATTTATACATATATCGGGGGCTATATGGATATTAAAGTCGAAGTCGTCGTCCAACAACTGCTGCTCCACCTTCACATACTGGCTCACAAAGTCGAGTTCCTCGCCAAGTGTTACAGCCAACTGGCACGACATATCAAGATTGGATCTGATGAGTTTGGTAAGTTCCAACAGCTCATGCGCTTCCTGTTGTCCCGAGTGCACAATCTTGTTGTTGAGCACATTGAACACAAAGTGGGGCGAGATGCGGTTGCGTGCGCTTCCCAGGCGCAGTTTCATGATGTTCATCTTCATCTGCAGGTCACGCTTGCGTATACGCACCATCCATAATGCGAATGTAAGAGCCAGCACCAATGCGGCTGACACGGCGGCAAAGGTCGTGGCATGTGCCTGCTGTATGTCGGCATTCTTGCGTTCGAGTGCCAATGTGTGATGCAACTTCAACGTATCCTGTGCGAAGCGCTCCATTATTTCAGAGGCTCTCATGTTGGTTCGTTTGTGCTCCAAGGAGTCATTCTGCCTCATATCCTCTCTCAGGTTGTCGTAAGCCATGCGGTAGTCTCCCATCGACTCATAGTATCGCCTCAAGTAACTGTTGCGCACCTGCCTCATCGTAAAGGCTATATCAGTTGTGCTCATTCCTTCCTCCGAGTTGAGGATAGGCTTCACCTCCTCCATATTACCAAGTTTTACTGCCAACCCTATACGTATGGTATTGCAGTAGTACGTTATCAGCGGATCGTGGGTACGACTGGCAAATGGCTCCACCTCGTCAAGATAAAGAGCCGTAGAGTCAAGCCTGCCGAGGTTCAGATACACGTCCGCCATGTTTATCTTGCAGACGAACATGTCGAAGTTGTCCTGCATGTGATGTTCCTCCAACAACTTTTTCAAGGCGACAAACTTTTCGAGCGAAGCCTTGTAGTCTTTTGCATAATAATAATAGTTGCCATAGTTGTTCAGGAAATAAGCCTGCATGCTCACCGACATGGATTTCATGCAAGCCTCCGTCTGCTGATAATAGCGCAGGGCTGTATTCCAGTCGTCCAGCTGCTGGTAGATGGAGGCAAGCCCCAGGTAGAGCGTCACATTGTCTTGCTTGGGCAACTTAAGCGAATCTACCAAAAAGAGGGCTCTCCTGTACCACGAGGCAGCTTCCACAAGGCGGTTCTTGAAGAGATAGGCATCAGCCAGGTTGGCACACACCAAGGGACGCTGATTCTGCAGGCTACTGGCACCCAACAACGAGTCGGCACGACTATAGAGCCTAATCACCTCGTCGGGATCTTTATGAAAGTTGTGCAGGTTGACAGCCTTGCAATTGTAAGCATAAGCCAGCAAAGCGTTGCGTCTCGACGACGAGGGTTGCCGCTGGGCAAAGTCGATCGTCCTCTCCAGATAAGGCACCATGGAATCGGGTGTGGCAGAAAGGCAGTACATCTTGCCCATTCTCACATAGCACTCATAGTAAGAGATGCTGTCGGGTGCCGCAGCCATAGCCTTAAGAATCATCTGCCGAGCTTGGGGCGACTTTGCCCCTATCGAGTCCTCAAGCTGTTGCAGCAAATGCTGCTCGGCATCGGGCATGGCTGTACTTTCCGACCGCCTACAGGCAGCCATAAGTAACAGACACAGACCCAGTTTCGCCAAGACAACGTACTTCAGATATTCTTTCATGACAAATTTCGATAACCAACTGCGAAATTAATCATTTTTTTCGAAATAACAAAACCTTGTCTTTTTACTTTTCTGTTTTCCTGCTACTTTTTTCTACCACATAGGCACGCTTTCTATCAACATAGACACTATCATTACCCATTCAAGCACAAAGTAAGTATTCGCTGTTTTGCACTTTAAAAAGAAATGCGTAACTTTGCCTAACAAGATATTTTGCCAAGGCACAACGGTGCCTCTGAACGTATTTAGGAAAATGATGTCTACAAAACCTCTTTCTGACAAAGGTTGGCGCTCCTCTCGCACACTCACATGACGAGGGAGCGTTTTTTATAAGATTCAACCAGCACGGTTGAAATTACTTGAAAGCTCCAGAATCAGAATCATAGTTGTTGATATTCTTCTGTATGTTCTTCTTTTTCCCAGAGAAGAAGTTGTAGCTTACTCCGAACACCACCATGCAACGATTGTCCTTGATGACGTGCGACTCCTTCTGATTCATAATCGGATTGGCGAACGACTCGGTCTCATACTTGGCAGGGGCGAAGAGCCACATGCCATACAGCGAGAAGCGCCATGCGCCCTTCTGATAAAAAGCGGTGAACTCGCTCTTGGTCTCATCGGATTTATGCCCATTCAAATTGATCGTCTTCGAAGGGATATTGCCTTGGTAAGAAGCGCCCCAGTTGCCTTTTCGGAAGTTGATACCGTAATTGAAAGGACAAGAATTGTAGCAATGGCGACCATAAGCATCGCTTATCACCTCTCGTCCAAAGCCACCGCCTACGCTCAGCCTCAGCACCTCGTTTCGGAATGGCTTCAACTGAATGAAATAGCCTGTGCCATAACGCCAAAAGAAGTTGCCGTTCTCGTAAGTTTCGATGACATACCGCTTGTCGTTGATGGTCTTCCAATAATAATAAGGCGAGATAACCTTATCGTTGTAGATGCCGTACAATGCCACTTGCAGATAGAGCAAGGCATCGTTGTAGGTGTATCGGAAGATAGGACCTATTTCCATCGTTGCTTTCACGTTCGGATTGCCTTGTTTTAACAGTCCGGGGATAACCACCGTCATATTCTCGCCCAATGTAGAGATGGCAGGATAGTTGATGCCACTCGAAGTGAGCAGTTGCAACGAGCCATGCTTCAACTTATAGGAGAGATAGAACAACGGGAGGACATAGTTGCTGTTGTACGTAACATCCTCATAGTTCTGCCTTCTCCAAGTGCTCTTCACACCGATGCGGTAGGTGAGATTGCCTATCTTGTTCTGATACTGGGCATAGAGCGTATGGATGTTGATGCCAGAAGAATATTGCGAAGGCTCGTAACCAGACATTATGTTGCGCACATCATAGTTGCTCCACTTGTTCCAAGTCAAAATGCCTGCGTCCAACTCGCCCTTCTTCCACTCCTTGCTGTAGTCGGCTTCGGCTATCAGAGAATAGATGTTCATCTTCGACCGCATGTCATCATCCGAAAGCACCTGGTTCTTGTCGCCCGTCCATTGCTGGTTGAGCATCCGCTGCTTCGTGTCGAAGTAAGAGCCGAGCACATCCACGTCGAGCGTCTGCTTGTGGGCGAAGTTCTTGCCGAGATAGAGGTCGAGGGCTGGCTTCACATAGTTGACATACGCGTCGGAATGCTCCACGCCGTCCTGCCAGTCGGGATTGTTTTGCGTCTTCACCTCGCCATTGCCCCGATTGAACTTATGCGAGAACACAGGCGAGAAGGTGGCCTGGAAGGTGATGTCTTCGGGCTTGCTGTAGGCATACTTCAGATTGAACTTGTTGTCGGTATAGCCGAAACGCTTGTGACGATGGTAGTCATAGACAGCCTGCTGGTCATCGAGCGTGAAGGAATATTGGTTGTCCTCTATCCAGTCCTTGTAGTTGCGCACATTGATGGTATAGTCGAAGGAATACTGATGGTTGCCCTTGTTGTACTTGAAATACACGTTGTCATCGCTAAAGCCTGTGGTCAAGGCGCTGCAAATGTCGAAGCCAGTGGCAAAGCCCGTGTCGAGCGGCTTGGTGATGACGTTCATCAAGATGTTTACATCGCCATACTTGGCAGGAGGGTCTTCGTAGTATTCCACCTTCTTAATCTTGTTGGCGGCAATCGCTTTCAAGTCGTTCTCGCTCGTCATCGGCACGTTGTTGATGAGTATTTTGATGCTCTTGCCCACCATGCTGGTGGTCTTACCAGTCATCGGGTCTGTATAGATGCCTGGGAGCGAAGCCAAAAGGTCTTGCGAATGGCGGGCGTTCTTGATTTGCTCGTCGGAGAAAGCGTAGGTGGCATGGTCGCCGTGGTCGGTACGGAGGCTTCCCTTCACTTCTACCTTTCTCAACTGATAACTATCTGCCTGTATCCTCACATTGCCGATACGAGCGATGTTCACGAGTTTACTGATAGTCTTGTAGCCCACGAAGGAGACCTTCATGATGGCTTGTCGCAAGGTATCACGAAGTCGCCGTTGGCATTGCTCACACCACCGCAGATGAAAGAGGAATCCTGCGGATTGAGCAACTGAATGTTGGCGAACTCCACAGGCAGGTTGTGGTTGTCTATCAAGCGACCTATCAGCTTGCGGTCAGCCTTACGGGTACACTCCACGGTAATCAGACTGTCGCCCACCGTCATCTTCATCGGATAATAGCTGATTACCTTTCGGACGGCATCGGGAACATTCATCGCGTTCACATTCTGGGTTACCGTGAAATCCTCCAGCTCATTGTAGATGAAGCTAATCTTATAGCGAGAGGAAGCCTTGCCGAGGTCGATAAGGACATCCGACATGCTGCGGTCGTGATAGTTGCGAGTGATATGTTGTGCGCTGATCGCCAAAGCGAAAGTGCACAGCAAGAATATGATTGCTGAAAATCTTCTCATAATGATATGGCTTTATTTTATGATTATCTTGCTCCCTTCCAATTCGATGTTCACGTTCTCAAACTGGTTCAAGTCTTTCACAATACTCTCGATGCTCGAATGGCTGTCCCATTCATAATAGAGACGGAGGTGTTTAGTCTCGGCATTGTCAAATTTCACTTGCATATCATAATAAGAAGCTATCTCCGAAATCATCTTGTCGAAAGCCACGTTCACGAAGGTCTTGTGTACGGAAGGTTTCTCCACCTTGGCTTGCAACTGCAATGAGTCTTTTGCTGCATTTTGCTTCAGAGAGTCCTTTGCCATTGCCATCACCCGGTTGTCATCAGAAATCAGCTTAGGCTCTTGACTGCGCTTGATATAAGTATGGATGGCGGCAATGGCAATGCCCGAAACCAAAACAAAACCGGCAAAGGATGCCACCATCTTGCGCCAAGTCCTTCCAGAATGTCCGTTGGTGAAATGTTCGTTATCAAACTTTTGCCATTCCTCATTAACATTTACTTGAGCATCTCGCTTCAACAACGCAGAATCCACTTCTTGCATCGTTTGGTAGAACTTGCGGCATTCTTCATCCTGCAATATCGCATGAATCTCCTCATCAGAATATTTCTCCTGATGGTCAATGATATCTAATACTTTTTCAAACTTGTCCATAATAAATCTGCTTAAGGGTTAAATTGTTGCTTTAATTTCTTGATGCCTTGCGCCAGATGCTTATACACCGCCACCTCGCTAATATCTAATTTTGCGGCAATCTCTCGATATTTCAATTTCTGACGAAACCGAAGGTCGAGAACTTTTCGAGTCTGGGGCGTGAGTTCTGTATCCATGTAAGCTCGTATCGCCTCGTGCTTGTCAGCCTCCTTGTCGATGTCGGCAATCATCGCTTCCACGGGAACTATCGAAGGTATTGCATCGGCCTGCAAGAGATGATGCACCCGGTCTTTCATCTTCTGACGGTTCAACAAGTTGAGGCATTTATGTCGCACACACACCAACAAGTAGTTCCCGATGTTAGCGGAACACAAGGGCTCATCGCCATCAGACGCTCCATCGTCCAGCCTCAGCTTCACCTTTCCATCGAGCACATCGGCAAAGACTTCGCTCACCACATCCTTGCTTGCGGCATCATCCTTCAGAAGTACCCTGGCCAGTTGGTACATCCTCAGATAATGCTGTCGGAAGAGTCGTCCTATCGTTTCTTTGTCTATTTGCATTACTTATTTCTCTTCTTTTCTAAACTCATATTAGGCAAAACGAGCCTACGTTCTCGCTCCGCTTTGCCTATATTACAATCGAGTTTTCGCTTTCCTAACCCTTAAGCAGACTTTTTAAGTAAAAAAACGCAAATAGATGATTCGTTATTCTTGCAAGATGATACATTTTGAGTATTACCGCACAGCATTCTCCTTCTTCAGATGCCCGTACAGCCATAGAAAGGCGGGGATAAGGAACAGGTCTGCCATCACCCAAGCCACAGGGTCTCCGTAGCACACACCCGTCCACGCCAAGGCTGGCACTAACCACAGGCTCACGCCACATCTCGCAATCATCTCCATCACACCACTCAGCATCGAGAGATTGCTGTAGCCCAAGCCCTGGATGCTGTACCTCAGTATCGTAAGCAAACCAAGGCTTGGATAGAAGTAGTTGGCGATGCGCATGAACTGGGCGGCATAAGTCACCACCTCAGCCTCTCCCTTGTCCACGAAGAGCATCATCATCTCATCGGCAAAAGGATAGATGAGCAGGAAGGTGAAGATGAAATAGACCACCATCATCCCGATGGCAGCCCGTACTCCCTGCCCGATGCGTTCCAACTTCCGAGCCCCTAAATTCTGGCCGCAATAAGTAGCCATCGCCACGCCGATGTTCTCAAACACGCAGGTAAAGAGATACTTGATGCGCATGGAGGCTGTGAATGCCGCCACATAGACTGTGCCCAAGGCATTGTTGGCGCTCTGGAGCATGATGCTGCCGATGGCGGTGATGGAGAACTGGAGCCCCATCGGAACACCGTTGTTCAGCAGAATGCTGATTTTCTTGTTGTCGAACCTGCACTCCTCGCCCTGGGGGATGAGGATGCGCATCTTCTTCTTGATGTACCAGATGCAAAGCAATACGGAAATTCCCTGCGAGAGCCAGGTGGCGATGCCCGCTCCCTCTACACCCATCCCCATGCCGAGAATCAGAATGCCATCGAGAATGATGTTGATGACAGATGCGGTGATAAGAAAATAGAAAGGTTGCTTCGAGTTGCCAAGGGCGCGAATCTGCCCAGACAGCAGATTGTAGGCGATGGTGAAAGGAATGGCAGCAAACTGAAGCATCAGGAAGATATAGGCATCTTCGAACACCTCATTCGGCGTATTCACCAAGTGTAGAATCTTTCCGCAGAAGATGCAAGAAAGGAAGGTGATGACCACGGCGAACACCACGGCAATGCGGATGCTGTTGCTTACGTAAGCCCGCATCTTGGCAAAGTCTTTGGCGCCAAAAGCCTGAGCTACAGGAATGGCGAAACCTGCGCATGAGCCATTACAGAATCCCATGATAAGAAACATGATGGAACTGGATGCGCCTACAGCCGCCAGGGCTCCCACGCCAATCCATCTTCCTACGATGGCAGCATCGATGATAAGATACATCTGCTGCAGAATATAACCCAAGATGAGTGGAATCGCAAACTTGACGATGGCTCGCAGAGGCGAACCTACAGTCATGTCATTAGTGGACTTTGAACTTCGAGATTTGAGCATTGGTCTTTTTAAATTACAAGTTTATTTGAGTGCATCTCCTATTTCCTTTTTGATTTCTACCATTTTGTTACGGCGGTCGATAGAGAACGTATTGCCGTGGCTCTCCACGTAGTCGAAAAGCATGAAAGCCTTGCCGAGCAGCTCGTCCCTTGTGGGTTGTCCCACGGTGTCGGCCTCGTGATAGTAGAGTTCGGCAAGCATATCCATCTTGGAGAGTCGCTTCTCCTCGTCGTCGATGCCCGCCATGGCTTTCATCACGTCTTCCATGGTGGCGATGCTGTAGAAAGCATAAGGTCCCACATACTGGTTGTAGAGTTCCCTTATCTTCTCGCGCCTCTGCTCCACCTCTTTCTTTTCGAGCATTCTTTCTATTGCGGCCATAAACTCTCGTATCAGCCGCTGAATATAGTCACGTTGTAGCATAATTTTAGTTTTTAACTTGAAAGTTCCGCCCCTTCATCATCGGGGACATCAGACTCGTTGCCGTGCAGCGCCTCCACATATTCCCACAGCTGCTGGTAGAAAGGATGTCGCGTCATCGTGTCCTTGTTGCCAAGGATGATGAGTTTCATACAGGCACGCGTCATCGCCACGTTCATGCGTCGCAGGTCTTTGAGAAAACCAATCTGTCCCTCGTCGTTCGAGCGCACCAACGAGATGAGGATTACATCGCGCTCCTGTCCTTGGAAACCATCCACCGTGTTCACGCTGATGAGTCGGCGGTAAGGCTTGAAGAACTCATACTTCTTGATGAGCCTCTTAAGATATTGCACCTGTGCCCTGTAGGGCGAAATGATGCCCACGTCGATGTTTTCGTTCAATACTCGCTGTTTGCCTATCTTTGTAAAATACTCGGCCAGGGTGAGGAGCGTAAGCTCGGCTTCCGCCTTGTTGATACGTCCGAAACTTTCACCGACAAACTGCTCTTTGAAGTTCAGATCCTCTCTTTCTTCTATCGTGTCGGAGGGCTCTTTGCCTGAGGTGTCAATCCACGTGATGGCGTTGTCGTAGTCCAAAATGCTTCGAAATTTTATCTGAGGTGCGCTCTCTACTTTTCCTCCATAGAACCAATTGCTGGAGAATCGCATAATCTCATCGTTCATGCGATATTGTATCTTCAGCAACGTCACCACCTCGGGCTTGTTCTCGGCGATACGCTCCATGAGTGTCTTGCCAAGACCGGCACGAAGAGCGGCTATGCTCTTCACCGTAGGTGGCAACTGGCAATGGTCGCCTGCCAAGATGACACGACTTGCCCTGCGCATCGGAATCCAGCAAGCGGCTTCCAAGGCCTGTGCAGCCTCGTCGATGAAAAGCGTACCAAACTTCATACCCTCCAACAGGCGATTGGCCGATCCCACCAAGGTGCAGGCGATGACCCGAGCCTCGCCAAAGAGTTCGCTATTGATGCGTATCTCTATCTCGGCGGCACGACTCTTCAGCCTGTCCATCTTCTGGTGATAGTTTTCGCTGCCCCGTTTGCGGTTTTTGCGTAGCTCACGGATGGCTTTTCGGATGGCCCAGAGTTGCGGATAGTCGGGATGGCTCTCGAAGCGTCGCTCGTAAGTGAAGCTCAACATCTTGTCGTTCACACGGGTAGGATTGCCGATACGAAGTACATTAATGCCTCTGTCCACGAGTTTTTCCGAAATCCAGTCCACCGCCATGTTGCTCTGTGCGCACACCAACACTTGGCTCTCTCGCATCAAGGTCTCGTTGATGGCTTCCACCAGGGTTGTGGTCTTCCCCGTTCCTGGAGGTCCATGCACGATGGCCACGTCCTTGGCCCACAGCACCTCGTTCACGGCATGTTCCTGGGTAGGGTTGAGCCAAGGAAATCTCATCGGCTCAAACGAGAACTTGCCAGCCTTCTGATGCGAATAGAAGAGGTCTCGCAGATAAGCCAGGCGATTGTTCTTGGCCTTCATCACCCTGTCCAAAGCCTCGAACATCAGTTTGTAGCTCGTCTCGTCGAACGACAATTGTACACCGATAGGCTCGATGGCTTGCTGCAAGTCGAGCAAGGGAGCCGAGTCGGGTACGGTTATTACCATACGGTCGCCATCCACATAGCTTACTACTCCCGTAAACGGGAAGTATTTAAGTGAAGAGCGAGGAGTGAAGAGTGAAGAATTCTCTTGCTTTGACTTCTGTGTCTTTGATGAAGTGTTAGCATTGCTGCTATTGGATTCTTCACTCTTCACTCTTCGTTCTTCACTCTTAAAGAACATGACGGGGCGACCGAACTCAAAGTTGTGCTCGATATCTTGGTCGGAGGTGCGGAACACCTCGATGGCTGTTTGGTTGAGCGAGTTATAAAAGCTCTTTCCCACACGCAGCGGGAACCAGGCATCGCCACGCTTCACCTTTCGTTGCATACCCATTTGTTCGGTCAGCTTGCGAAAGGCTTCTTTTTCCGTATAATACTCCAGTTGGAGCAATGTACGTTGCTGAAGCAGAGCTTGTATTGGTGACGTTTGTTCCATATCGCTTGCAAAATTATAGCAAATAGTCGAAATAAAGAAAGATTATCGGATAAATAAATTAAAAACTGCCCATTGGCAAGATTAAGTATGCACTAAATTAATTCCGTCAACAGGTACTTTTTTACCTTATGAAGCATTATTAACTTGATGGTTTCAAATATTCATTTTGCGCTCGACAGGAAACAATGGCATGTGCATTAATTGCATGTTAAGCGGCAAATCTGGCTACAAAGGGGCTCTGTTAAGTGAAAAAGTTGTAAAAGAAACGACCATGTGCCATGGTTATCCGAGAAATAACTGTATATTTGTCGACATGAAACCAACCGTCGTTTTACGCCACTTATGCATAGGCTACCAGGAAGGTCGACATGCCCATCCTATAGCCCCTGCCATCGATGCCTCGCTCTACGAAGGCGAGCTGACGTGCCTCATAGGGTCAAATGGAGTGGGCAAGTCAACCCTGCTGCGTACCCTTGCGGGCTTTTTGCCCCCTTTGTCGGGACAGGTGCTGATAGAGAACGAGGCACGACAGATAGACATCTCGGATTGCTCACTCAGGCAACTGTCGCACCTACTGAGCATCGTCCTTACATCGAGACCCGATGTGCCTAACCTTCGTGTCGACGAGGTGGTGGGCATGGGACGTTCGCCTTACACTGATTTCTGGGGTAAGTTGTCGACCGAAGACAAACGTGTGGTCGAGGAGTCGCTCTGCATGATGGGCGTGTCCCAACTAAGCAAGCGCAACTTGGGCACATTGAGCGACGGCGAATGCCAGAAGGTGATGATAGCCAAGGCCCTCGCCCAGCAGACATCCATCATCTTTCTCGACGAGCCTACTGCCTTTTTGGATTATCCCAGCAAGGTAGAGATGCTGCAGTTGTTGCGCAACCTGGCTCACAATCTTGGTAAGACGGTGTTCCTCTCCACACACGATGTGGAAATGGCGTTGCAACTTTCCGACCGCATTTGGCTGATGCAAGCAGGGCGTTTCGAAACAGGCACGTCGCACGAACTGGCAGCCAAGGGTTCTCTCTCGCAGTTTATAGACCGTAAAGGCATTCGTCTTGACAAGGATTCGCTTTCCATCAAAATGGAGAGTTAGCGGTGGAGAGAAGAAGATTGAAATTTCCTTTACATTTTCCGCTCTGAGATTTCCGTATTTCCAACCGACTCTTATTTATCCGTGAATATCGAGAATATGAAGGCTAAACCGAATATGCTGATAATCAACGAATTATGCATTCAGAATTTCAATGGTACTATTTGTTTTCTCTATAGTCGTACGACATGAGATTGCATAGTTGTACGACATGAGACTGCATAGTTGTACGACATGAGTCTATATAGACGTACAACTATCGTCGCATAGTCGTACAACTATAGAATTTTATTTTGCGAAAAGTCATAAAATAAGGGAGCCACTTATGTTTAAATCCCCCTTTTTCTCTTAGATTCCCCCAAAAACAAGCGGACAAATATAGAAATAAATCATTACAAAGAGACCAGCCCTGTTTGCTTGAAGAGGAGTTGATGACATATAAAAATCCACCGCTCTGAAACAGGGACGGTGGATGAGAGAGAGAAATTGTTATTCTATTTCCAATACTCTGTTAATTCTAATATAATCGTCTGAAAAAGAGAGTTAATTAGCATAATACAGCTATAAGGCAGGCTGCACTCAACTATAAAAATAAACGAATTTATTTTGTATTGTCTTCATTTTGCACTACCTTTGCAATCAAAAGACAAGATATGGACAGACTGCAAAACAGGACACAGGCACACTTGCCCTACCGCATCATCGCACTCGATCTGGACGGAACACTCACCAACCACGACAAGGTGATAACGCCCAAAACACGCGAGGCGTTGCTCAAAGCGCAGGACGAAGGTGCCATCGTGGTACTTGCTTCCGGAAGGCCTACCTATGGCATCGCACCCCTTGCCGACGAACTGCAGCTCAACACGAAAGGCGGATTCATCCTGGCATACAACGGAGGAAAAATCGTGGATTGGGGAACGCAGCAGGAGTGTTTCTCGCAACACCTACCACAACCTGCCATTCCCGTTATTTACGAATACGCCCAACAGAAAGGACACGCCCTGTTGGGCTATGCCGGCAACGAGATTATCACAGAAAGCCCAGAAGACCCCTATGTAAGGGAAGAGTCGCGCATCAACAAGATGAACATCCGGCACGTGGACAATCTGCTGCAACACTTGGAGCCCCACCCCACCAAGCTGCTGATGACAGGCACGCCTGCCGACATGCAAAGAGCCGAGGAGGAATTGGCCAATCTCGTGGGCAACCGTATGGATGTGTTCCGATCGGCTCCCTTCTTTCTCGAACTGGTGCCAAAGGGCATCGACAAAGCGCAATCGCTGTTGCGTCTGTTGGCAAAGGTCAACCTCATACCCTCTGACATGATTGCCTTTGGAGACGGGTACAACGACCTGAGCATGCTGCGACTGGCTGGCATGGGAGTGGCCATGGCAAATGCCGCACCAGAGGTGAGAGCCGAAGCCGACTACATCACCCTCTCGAATGAGGAAGACGGCATTGCGGCCGCCTTGCAACACTTTTCACAAGCCCCCACCTCGTTCGATTCGTATTAGAAAGACATTGGAATAATATTAGTGCGTATGTTACAACTTGACAATTTTTACAAGGCTCGCTTCGTGTTGAGCAAAGTAATTAGAAAGACTGAGCTGGTTCACACCCCGCGAATCAACCCAGAGAGTGATGTCTACCTGAAGCCGGAGTGCCTGCAGAAGACTGGCTCGTTTAAGATACGTGGCGCATACTATAAGATTTCGCAACTCACGCCTGAGGAGAAAGCCAAGGGTGTGATTGCCTGCTCGGCTGGCAATCATGCACAGGGGGTGGCGCTCGGAGCCACTGCCATGGGGGTGAAAAGCCTTATCTGCCTGCCCGAGGGTGCTCCCATCTCAAAGGTGGAGGCCACCAAGCGGCTGGGTGCCGAGGTCTGCCTTGTGCCTGGGGTTTACGACGATGCTTATCAGAGGGCGCTCGAACTGCGCGACGAGCATGGCTACACCTTTGTGCATCCCTTCGACGACGAGAATGTCATCGCCGGGCAGGGAACCATCGGTCTTGAGATTCTCGACCAACTGCCAGATGTAGAGGCTGTCGTTGTGCCCGTAGGTGGCGGCGGATTGATTTCGGGTGTCGCCTTCGCCATCAAGTCGCTGAACCCCAACGTCAAGGTCTATGGTGTACAGGCCGAGGGAGCGGCCAGCATGGTGCAGAGCCTTCACGACCACAAGCAGGAGAAGTTGCCGTCGGTAGCCACCGTAGCAGACGGCATCGCCGTGAAGGAACCAGGAAAAATCACTTTCGAGACTTGCTCCAACTACGTGGACGAAATCGTGACCGTGAGCGAGGACGAAATTTGTGCTGCCATACTCAAACTCCTCGAAAGCGAGAAGGTGGTGGCCGAGGGCGCCGGTGCTGCCAGTGTGGCTGCCGTGATGTACAACAAGGTGCCCGTCAAAGGCAAGAAGACCATCTGCATCGTGAGCGGTGGCAACATCGACGTTACCATCCTCAATCGTGTCATCACCCGTGGACTGGCCAAGAGCGGACGCCTCTGCACCATGGAGATGGAACTGGACGACAAGCCTGGAGAACTGGTGGAAGTGTGCTCTGTCATCGCTAAATTAGGCGGCAACATCACAGGAGTGCACCACGACCGCTCCGCCAATCGTCAGAAAGTGAACTCGTGTGTGCTCCGCCTCACCATGGAGACCCGCGACGAGGAACATGTCAAGGATATCAAGGGAGCTCTCGAAGACAAGGGATTCCACCTTTATATAGTGTAGAGGGAAGAACGAAGAGTGAAGAATTCAATTGTTAAAATTCAAAATATAAAAGATTATGAACGCAATTCACACAGACAATGCGCCTGCTGCTATAGGACCTTATAGCCAGGCCGTCGAAGTAAACGGTTTTGTATTTGCATCTGGTCAGATTCCCATCGACCCAACCACAGGCAATTTCGTAGAGGGTGGCATCAAGGAGCAGACTCGTCAGGCTCTCACCAACGCCCAGAACATACTGAAGGCCGCTGACACAGACCTCTCTCATGTAGTCAAGACCACAGTCTATCTGGACAGCATGGACGACTTCACCGCCATGAACGAGGTGTATGCCGAGTTCTTCAGCAAACCATACCCAGCTCGCTCAGCCGTAGCCATCGAGAAATTACCCAAGGGTGCTCTCGTTGAGGTAGAGGTGTTGGCTG
>DJOI01000016.1 GCA_002439605.1 Candidatus Segatella mututuai
CAGAACCAATACTTTCATTTCGATTTTAATGTTAAATGTTGAATGTTAAATGTTGAATTAAGGCATAAGCCCTAATATCTGCGTCATCTGCGAAATCTGCGGGAGATTACTCAGCCTTCTTTGCATCCTGTGCCTGGCAAGCTGTGATGGCTACCATGTAGTAGATGTCATCTACAGAGCAACCACGAGAGAGGTCGTTTACAGGACGAGCGATACCCTGGAGAATAGGACCGATGGCGATGGCACCACCCAAGCGCTGAACGAGCTTGTAGCCGATGTTACCAACCTCAAGGTTAGGAACTACCAGTACGTTAGCCTTACCTGCCACGTCAGAACCTGGAGCCTTCTTGGCTGCAACCTCAGGAACGAGGGCTGCATCAGCCTGAAGCTCACCGTCGAGGTGAAGCTCTGGATACTTCTCCTTGGCAATCTTAACGGCGTCAGTCACCTTGTCGATGATATAGACGCTCTTGCCTGTAGTCTTGTCGATGGCATCCTTGGCACTACCCTTGGTAGAGAAGCTCAACATAGCGATAGTTGGGTCTGCGATACCAGCCACAGCCTTAGCTGTATGAGCGGTAGTAAAGGCGATCTGAGCCAACTGGTCGGCAGTTGGGTTAGGAGTTACAGCAACGTCACCCATTACCACAACACCATCCTGACCATACTGCTTCTCGTTAGAGATAAGCAACATAGCACCACTAACGCAGCTTACGCCAGGAGCACACTTGATAATCTGGAGAGCTGGACGGAGCGTATCGCCTGTAGTGCTCAACGCACCAGAGATCTGACCATCGGCACCTTCGGTCTTGATAATCATGCAACCGAGGTAGAGGTTGTTCTTGGTGACGAGTTCACGAGCCTGCTCTACAGTCATGCCCTTCTTCTTGCGAAGTTCGGCGAGCTTCTCTGCATACTCCTCGGCCTTAGGGTTGTTTTGTGGATCAACGATAGTAGCCTTGTCGATGTTGTTAAGCCCCCACTGAGCAGCAAGGTTCTTAATGTTGGCAGGGTTACCGATGAGGATGATGTCTGCGAGATCATCAGCCAAAACTTTATCGGCTGCTTTCAAAGTACGCTCCTCTTCTGCTTCAGGGAGCACAATGCGCTGCTTGTCTGCTTTAGCGCGAGCTACGATTTGCTGTAATAAATCCATTTTACTTTAATAATTATTTATATATTTTTGTTATTGTCCTAAGTAGATTTGTCTGCATATTAGGCTGGCTCATCTAAAAAATCGACTTTTGCCATATCGACTTTGCAAAAGTACATATTTTCTTTTGAATATTCCTAATCAAATTGTGTAAAAAAAGCTAAAACCAAAGAGATGCCATAGCGTAAAGGTTTACGCCCTCCCCTTACACCATTTCTTGGGTCAAAATACGTTCCAACTCTTCTGCAGAAAGTCGCAAACGGAACTCTCCTTTGATGGCCACACTGATACGTCCTGTCTCCTCCGACACGATGATCGCTATGGCATCACTGGTCTGAGAGATACCGAGAGCGGCACGGTGCCGCAAGCCCAACTCTTTTGGAATATCAAGATTATGGCTGACAGGAAGAATGCACCCCGCCGACATGATGCGCTTGCTGGAAATAACCATGGCACCATCGTGCAAAGGCGAGTTCTTGAAAAATATGTTTTCTATGAGGCGCTGGTTGATTTTGGCATCAATCTCTTCGCCTGTATCCATAATGTCTTTCAGCGGCACACCGCGCTCGATAACGAGCAGGGCTCCCACATATTTCTTCGACATACTCATACATGCCATCACGATAGGTATTATGGTTTCCTTGTCCACCTCTCCTACATTACCCTTGTTGGAACGAAAAAAACGCACAAATCTGCGCATTCCTTTCTGAGAACCTATCTCATAGAGGAAGCGGCGAATGTCTTCCTGAAAGATAACGATGAGAGCTATGACACCCACATTCACCAACTTGTCGAGAATAGAGCCAAGCAGGCGCATTTCCAGCACCTGACTCACAAAAAGCCAGATGAGCACAAAGAGCATGATGCCCACGAAGATATTGAGGGAGCGCGACTCTTTCATCAAGCGATAGACATAAAACAGCAACGAGGCTACCAAGAATATGTCAAGCGCATCTTTTATACCAAATTCTATCATTTCTTTGAGATTTTATCGAAGTTAAGAAAAGTTAGAGGGAAGTTTAGAGACAACAGCTTTTCCGCTTAGTCCTTATAACTTTTTCTCAAGACGCTTAGTCTTTATCAATCATAGCCTCTACTATCTTTACAGCCTCAGTTGCTTCTTTCACGTCGTGTACACGCAGGATACAGGCACCCTTCATCAGGGCAATGGTATCGAGCACGGTCGTTCCGTTGAGCGAAGTAGTGGCATCACCCCCAAACAGTTTGTATATCATGCTCTTGCGAGAGATACCCACGAGCACAGGAAGCTCCATCACGTTCAACTTCTCCATTTCATTATATATCTGATAATTCTGAATGAGATTTTTACCGAAACCGAAACCAGGATCCAAGATGATGTCTTTGGCACCGAGGTCACGCAACTGCTGCACCTCCTTGGCAAAACCTATCATCATACTCTTCAAGGTAGGTTGCACCGACATCAATATATAAGGCACTTTCAATTCGCCCACCAGTCTGAACATCTCAGGATATTCCTCCTCTTGCTGTTCCAAAGGCACATTGGCGATGCCCGTGATGCCGCCTTCCGACACATCGTTGATGATGTCCGCCCCCCACTCCTCGACACACTTGCGAGCCAAGGCTGGGCGATAAGTATCTACGGATATGGCTGCATCGGGTTGCTCACGACGCACGATGCCGAGCGCAAACTTCAGACGACATCCTTCTTCTTCATCAGACACCTCGTCGGCACCAGGACGAGTGGAGAAAGCACCTACATCGATGATGCTTCCACCTTCTGCTATGATTTGGTTAGCCCTGTCGGCTATCTCCTTTTCTGTCTGTTTTCTACTGCCAGAATAGAAACTGTCTGGCGTTACGTTCAGAATGCCCATCACCTGCGGGGTGCTTAAATCCATCAAGTGGCCTTTGATATTGATTGTATATTCCATCGAGATTATTTTCTTACCATTATTTTCCTTATTCAAGCCTACCGCCCATATTCCGCAAGCACATCGTAAACTGATGCGCAAAGCAGGCTTCGGCAGTAGTACACCTCTGCAAAAATAGAAAGAATTATCGAGAAAACGTGCTTTTTTAAGAAAATTGTTTGATATGTCCCCGATTTAAAGTACTTTTGCATTCAAATTAAATAGTTACAGACTATGGACATTTCAGAACTCTATCAGATTTACTTAGAGCACCCAGTGATTACCACCGACAGCCGCGACTGCCCCGCGGGCAGCATCTTCCTGGCTTTGAAGGGTGCCTCTTTCGATGGCAACAAGTTTGCCGACATGGCTTTGGAGAAAGGCTGTGCCTACGTGATTGTAGATAAAAAGGAGTATGCCAAGGAGGGCGACGAGCGATACATCCTCGTGGACAATTGCCTCACCACCTTCAAGGAACTATCTCGCGAGCATCGCCGCCACTTCGACATCCCCGTGGTGGGAATCACCGGCACCAACGGCAAGACCACTACCAAGGAGTTGGTTTCCGCCGTGCTCGGCGAGAAGTACAACGTGATGTTCACACAGGGCAACTTCAACAACGATGTGGGCGTGCCTAAGACACTCTTCCGTCTTGCCCCAGAGCACGAGATTGCAGTCGTAGAGATGGGAGCATCCCACCCTGGCGACATCAAGAGACTCGTAGAGTACGTGGAGCCAACCTGCGGAATGATCACCAACGTAGGCCGTGCCCACCTCCAAGGTTTCGGTAGTTTCGAGGGAGTGAAAAAGACCAAGGGTGAATTGTATGATTTCCTCTCTGCCCACGATGCCCTCGTATTCATCAATGCCGACAACGAGCACTTGATGCAGATGGCAGAGGAGCGCAACATCAACCGCCTGATCACTTACGGCAAGGACGAAAACTGCGATGTTTGGGGAGAGGTCATTTCTTGCGCCCCATTCCTCAAGTTCCGCTGGCGCACCGAGAGCTTCGATTGGCATGAAGTGCAGACTCACCTCATCGGTGCCTACAACATCGACAACATGCTCGCCGCCATTACCATCGGCCTTCACTTCGATGTAAAGCCTCAGCAGATAGACCATGCGCTCGAAAACTACATTCCAAGCAACAACCGTTCGCAGTTGGAGGAGACGGCGCACAATAAGCTCGTAGTGGATGCCTACAACGCCAATCCTTCGAGCATGGCTGCCGCCATCGAGAACTTCCGCCTGATGGACGTGCCTAACAAGATGGCGATTCTCGGACAAATGGGCGAACTCGGCGAGGTAAGCCACGAGGAGCACCAGAGGGTCATCGACCAGTTGCAAGCCGCAGGCTTGGAGAATGTTTGGTTGGTAGGCGACGAGTACAAGGGCATTCCTTGCAACTATCGCAAGTTCCACAATGTAGAAGAGGTCAAAGAAGCTATCAAGGCAGAGCTGCCTCACAACCATTACATCCTTATCAAGGGAAGTAACAGCGTGAAGCTCTTCCAGCTTCCAGAACTTCTATAACATGGAATACTTGCCAAGAGAATAAAACCAAAGAGACAATATATAACCAGACATAAACAAAGGCAGTGTCCCGATTTTACTCGGAGCACCGCCTTTTTCTTATTTTTCATCCTTTAGAAATATGCTCTCACATTTCTAAATTCCATTCAAAACATCGACACTACTTCACGCTAAACTTCAAAGTCTTGCCTTTCACCTTGACGATATAGATGCCAGCAGCATTCAAATCCACCTCATGCTCCGTACCCTCATAGACGATGAAGCCGATGGCGTTCACGACTTTGATTCGCTCATTGTCAGCAAGACCAATAACCTGCAAGTGACGGTTCTTGACAAGCAACTTCACATCTCCTATGGAGATATTACCGATACCAGTGGCAGGAACGACAGTCACTACACAATTGATGGTCAAGTTTGACCCATCTGTTGTCTTGGCAGAGATAATTGTCTTACCTTCACCAACACCTGTCACTACACCATTTTCATCCACGGTCGCAACCGAAGGTTTAGCCGAGGTCCAATTCAATTGCTTATTGGTAGCATTCTCTGGATAGTATTTTACTAAAAGCTGGACTGGCTTGCCTTGCTCGATGGTAACAGCCGAAGACTCAAACTCCAACAGCGTAATGATGACAGCAGAACCTTGCTTCTTTTCAACCTTCACTTGACAAATAGCCTTGACTCCACTACCATCCGTTGCCTCTGCCGTAATATCAGAAGTACCTTCCGCCATCGCCAAAACAAATCCTTCGTCAGTAACCATAGCAATATCTTCGTTGCTACTATACCACTTGATTTTTCGGTTGTCAGCATCCGTTGGATAAGCTGTAGCCGTCAACTGTATGGTGTCATCAACCTTCAAAGTCGCAGAAGTCTGGCTAATCGTAATGCTTGACACCTTGACAGGTTCAACCTGAGGCCCATCGCATCCTTTGACATTCGCCAATCTACCCCACCAAGAATCTGCCTTACAAGCACTCTCCTTACCCTAAAGTACATGAAGGGTTGCACTCTTAAACACATCGTCCATGTCGGCAGAATCGTGTGTACCAATAAATGCTGGCACATCCTCGACATAGCAATAGACATCCTTCAAAGCAGAACAGCTATAGATGATGTTATCATTGATATGGTCTATCGTCTTTGGCATCGAAAGGCTCTTGGACACCAGAGATTCTGGCAATATGATATGACTGAATCCACACTCTCCGAACGCATACTCATAAATGATG